>JAAWPV010000005.1 GCA_022800215.1 Oscillospiraceae bacterium
GGCGCAGGCCATGTGGTGGAGAGCGGCACTGTGGGCCAGCAGATCCGGCTGTACTACCACCAGGATCTTCGGGGGACCGTGGATTACCTGACCAGCCCTGTGAGCCAGAAGGTGGAGAGCTGGACCCACTATAATGAGTGGGGTGAAATCACCCACAACGCCGTCCTCAAGATGGGCCAGAGGGAATTGGATCTGGTAAAGAACTACACCGGCCACGACTTTGACGCCGTGCTGAATATGTACTACGCCAAGGCCAGAATGTATGACGCCGAGAACCGGCGGTTTGTGAGCATTGACCCCATCTTGGACGGAACCAAGTATGACCTGAAAGACTACACCACCGAGGCTATCAACTTCTCTGCCTATGTGTATGTCCAAGACAATCCGCTTATCTATGTTGACCCCAATGGCGAAAGTATTATAGTGATTATACTTGTCTCGGCGGCCGTGGGAGGGACAATAAGTGGAGCAGTCGATCTTTATAAACAGACTCATGACCCTAAGAATCCTGATAAAGAGATAGACTGGACACAATTTGGGATCAGTGTTGCCCAAGGTGCTGCCGCAGGAGCTTTGGCCGCTGCTCCTGTCGAAGGCATTGTTGTTGTAGTTGGAAGCGGAGCCATTTCTGCTACTGCATCCGTTGCACAGGATCTACATTCAAATTCCGTTGGAAAAACAGACTATTCTGGAGCAGATATTGCCCTTCATGCTACGGCCAATGGTGCACTTACAATGGCGGTTACTGGGTATTTCCAATATGATGCTTCCGGCATTACCCCGTTCAATTCGGGGACCACATATAATTTGTATGCGGCTCAACATTCTGGATACTTGGATTTTGCTACGAATACAATTACACCTTTAGCCAATGACTACTTAATGCAAGCAGCAACAGAAGGAGCATGGGAAGGCTTTAAGCAAGGGATATTTCAGTCGGTGGATGCGACAATTACAGAGGAAGGGATTAAAGCGGTATATGGGAAAATATCAGATTATTCCCAAAAGCACCAAGATATAAAATGCTATTATCATGCCTTTGAATGCACAAAGCCGACACAGGTTCTTGAAAAAAGAACATCGCTGACGACATCGACAAATCAGTCCTCCAAAGCTGAACAGAGTAGTCCTACATCTGTTCAGCACAACAAAAATGTGTTGCAAACTGTAAAGGGCACTGCAGATTCTCGCTCTGTTACCACACAAAACAATACTAACTTCAATACGGCCACATCAAAATCTGCAACTGGGTCCAAGCCGGTGGCCAAGCCGGTGGTGCGCCCTGAAAAAGCGCACACAGAAAGGCTTGTGTCGTCCCCTACGAAACAGCGTACATCTAACTCCCAGAGCTTCACCAAAAAATTGGCACAGCCAGAATTTGTGTTCCAAAATGGCAAAAAGCATGTTAAGTAACTAAAATTATAGGAGTCGAGGAAGGGATTGCTTTCCTCGACTCCTACTATGTAGTAACGACAAATGTTTTACAGTTTAATCTCTTTGTGTTATAATTGTCTTGCCAATCCATAGCGTAATGTAATTGGAGGAAATTCTATGTTGCAATTTGTATTAGATACTCTGCCAGCATTCCTTTTCCTGTTTTTCTTTTTTCAATCTTCTTCATCAGGTAAACGAGCAAATAGTGATTTAGAAATCTCAATCCGCATCCCAAAGATTATGCACAAAATTCTATTTCTGGGGGCACCCTGGAAAGTTCGACCATTGCGCTCCGTCATCGTAACATCTTCAAGCTTAATATGTACTATCTCTGTTGTAATTTCGTCCATCTGGACAACATTTTATTATGAGGGTATTTCCTCAGACAAACTCATTATATATCGCTTTCATTTGTCTATTATTCTATCTTTTTTCATTGTGTCAGTACTTATAGCATGGGTTGTTATTGCACTGCAGATGCGAGGTATACCGCTCTATGGGCGGATACTGATTATTGCACTTATATCCTTTTTATTTGCGTATGTTTTATTGCCTATAATTCATCTTTTTTGATGACATTTTAAGCACCTCAGAACACACGGGGACGGTTCTTTTGTGCTAACTAACTGCCCCACCAAGGGCGAGGTGCGTTTCAATACGGAAGACAAGGGGACGGTTCTTCTGTCCTGACAAGCTGACCCACCAAGGGAGAGGTGCAATACGCACCTCTCCCTTCCCTTTTGGCCGCCCTTCAAGAAGACAAGGGGACGATTCTTCTGTCCTGCCCCTAAGAGCAACGAGGGAGGAACGCAATTTGCGTTCCTCCCTCGCCTTTTATCTTTTAGTGCTGATCTTGATATTTACTTTTTGCCGCTTCACAAAACCGCTTCAGTTCCTCAATCGAATTAAAAGAAAGAGACAACGGCATATCGCTCCGCTCAATCTGCGGACGGCCATTCACGAGGATAACCCCCTCTACGGTTCCGCGGCTAACCGTTCTCTCTGCCAAACTCTCTTTTTCTCGCTTCACAACTCCACACCTCGCCCGTTTTTGCTCAACGGGTAAGAGTATACCATACTTAGGCCCCTGTCGGAAACCCCTTTCCGAAAAGTGGCCCCTAAAATTTTTCGCAAAAATGGAGAAATCCATGTTGCACTTTCCCGTTTTGTGCGTTTCCTATTATATAGAGAACAAAATGGGGAGGCAAAGTTATGAAGTCAAGGGAGCAACTGCGGGAAGAATATGAGGACGCCCTGTTTGCGCTGATGATGGACTATGCGGCCCAGGCCGAGGGAGAACGATTGCTGGCGGAAAATGAAGCCCTAAAACATAATCCTGCCGCCCAGGTTCCGGAACACCTTGACCAGAGGTGCTTGCAAACGATTCAAATGGCCTTTCAGAAAAAGAAGGGGCCACGGCAATAAGATTTGGTGGAAGATATGACAATCCTTTGAAAAGAAACTGGAGCATTTGCGTTACTGCAAATGCTCCAGCCCTGTTTTCTGGCTCGACTATCTTTTGACGTTATCATGTTAAGATAACGGAGACCCGCTTCATGCGGCACCCACATCAAAGGAGTACACGCAAAGCGCTTTCTAATTTTCGTTGTGTGTGTATAGCGGCCAGATGAACAGCTCTGTTTGCCATAAGCGACAATCAGCCTCTATCATTATAGTATTGCACACTAATTTAGTCAATATCTTTCTGGTGCATACAGCCGTCTTTCTCTGAAAAAAGTATAATAACAAAGATGGTAGCTTTCAGAGGAAGGGAGAGGCGTATCCGCATGAGCAAGGATGTATCGTTCAGGAACCATGACCGTTTTATTCAGCTTGGCATTGCTATTTCCACTCTGCGGAAAATGCGCGGTCTGTCCCAGGAGAAGTTGGCGGAGCAGGCCGGGATCAGCCGTTCACTCCTGAGTGCGATTGAGGCTCCCAGCATTGCCAAGGCGTTTTCGCTGGAGGTGTTCTTTGATATCGCCGACGCCTTGGAGGTCGATCCCGCTGATCTCATCAGCGCCTCAGTGTTTCCAGACCGAATTCTCAACAAGAAGAAATCATAGAATAGAATAGAGGAGAAAAGTCGTCTTTTCTCTGCTATATAGGTCCTTTTCTTATGGGTCCTTCTGGGGGCGTCATGATGGTGCCCTCCCTGCGTCCACCAAGGGGTAAAGCTGCCCCCTGGTGGACTTTTTATAAGAAAAATCAGGGAGTCAGGATTTGATAGCGGTTGGATGAGCTGCTACCGTTCTCCCGCCAGCGTGGTTCCCTTGTGAGCCAGCCGGTATGCTCCAGCTCTCGCAGAGCGCGCTGGATAGTGGAGCGGGACAGGCTCAGCTCTCTGGTCATGGTGGACACAGCGGGCCAGCAGTAGCCCTCCTGATTGGCCCTCTCACGAAGGTACATATAGACCGTTACCGCCCGGTGAGGCAGATTGGCGGCGTAGATGGAGTCAAAATACCCCATTCTCATACCTCCTTAGCGGGACTCTTAGATTTATCTCGCCACCATCGCTTCGCATCGTCCTGTGAGGGGGCTTCGGCCTTGTTAGCAGGAGGTTCATTCTCTGCTTCTGGATGCGTGCTTTTGTGTATAGCGTTTTCTAACTCTTTGCGGCTGGCATAGGTTACCATGCGTTGGGCTTTCTCAGAGACTTCGTAAGGCTTCCCGAAAGTGATTCCCCAGTCCAGAAATAGCCGCAGGGTGACCCGCATGGGGTGCATTCCAGTTTTCATGACAATGAATTGGCCCTTGGGCATGGATTTCAATTCATCGGCGGACATAAGGGGACGCTCTGTCATCTGTAGGGTCTGGGACTTGTCCTTTCCTGTGCTGACGCTCCCGCTCATGACAGTGCGGGTCCCCAGGGCCTTGGACATCTCCTCGGCTGTCTGGGAAGCCGGGGCGAAGCCGCCGAAGATATTGAGCTGACAGTTGTCCACGATGATCTCGCTGCCCTCCTTGCCGTAGTTCTTCTGGAGTTGCCCGGTGATGGACTGGATAATAGGCACCAGCATGAGACGCCTGGAACGGCTGGCGCTGAACATCAGCTCCAGCGAGTCGATGGGTGGGATGGTACCCAACTCGTCACAGTAGAAGACTACCCGGTTTTTGAGCTGACCGCCGTTTTCATCGGCTACAGCGAGGATCTCACGGTAGAGGTTTTGGAGGAGCAGGGATACGATAGCGTACTTAGTGTTGTCCTCCTCCGGGAGAACGATAAAGATGGCGGACCTCTCGTTGCAGAACTTCTCAGCGTCTATTGCTGTGTCAAAACACAGGAGTTGCTCCATTTCCGAATCCAGAAAGGTGTTGAGCCGGGAGAGGACGGTGGAGAGGATGGATGCCATGGCTTGGTCTGCTGAGTTAAGGGCGGCTCCGGCGAACCACTTGGCCTTATGATTTGCTGGGAGCTTATCCACAAGGATCTGGAATAGATTCTTGCCCTTGACCGGACTGGGCCCCAGCAGCTCCTGAACCAGCTTGAACACGGATACGATATGCCGTTTGTAACAAGGATTTCCGTTCTCATCGGTATCGGTGATATACTCGGCCAGTAGGAGGAAGATGGATGTTAAAAGTCCTTCGGCAGAGTCGTAAAAAAATTGGTTTTGCCCGTAGTTAGCTTCACCTCCGGTGTTGATCAAGGTCTTGGCAAGGATCTTGGCATACTTCTCCGATTTTGCCTTTGCAGCCAGGTTCTTGTGGTCGGCCTTATAGATGTCCATGTACTTGTTGATGAGGTGAAGCAGGTTGTTGCCGTCTGAGCGGGTGGGGTTGCGGAGATCCAACACAGAAATGTGGTAGCCATAGCAGTCTCTGGCGATTCCTGCGTAGTTGCGGTAAAGATCGCCCTTGGTGTCAGTACATAGGAAACTCATTCCGCTGGCGCAGGCGTACTCAATATTCGGATAGAGAAAAAAGGCCGTCTTTCCGGCACCGCTGGCAGCAGTGACCATGGCATGAACGTCTCCAGTCTCCACCAGGGCCGTGATCTTTCCCTTGGGGCCTTCGCTGCCAACAATGAGTCCTTGGTGGCCGGTGGGACGTTTCTCTCCCTTTCGCCACAGGGTGGGGGTAAAGGGAACATGGTCATAGCTCTGTGAGATCTCTTGCTTGGTGGCCCAACGAGCTGTGCCGTGCTGTCCGTCACCTACTGTCCGGGACTTGATATTATTCAGTGTACCTTGCTTGGATATGGCGTAAAGAAGTACCGCCGCCAGCGAAATGCCGGCGGCGGTGGTAAAAATAAGAAAAATCTGGTGTGGGTCCATATTGATCCTCCTTCTTACATAGCAAGTTCCATGCTGGGCGGAGCCTGAGCCTGCTCTTGTGCCTGCTTCTGCTGCTGGATCAGCTTATCGGCGGCGTATTTGACAGGAACCATGGCACAGGATGTAGCAAGGTCAAGCCATGCAGACGCCGTCTGCATCTTTTCCTCTGCGGTGTGGCTTCCGGCACTCCGGGCTACAATATTCCGCAGATCTGCACTGATCTGTCGCAGCCGTCCCTTGAGGATGCTTCTGTTCTTATGCGGTTTGATATTTTGGGTCAGAGATTGAACAAGCTGCTCGCCGGAAATTTCCTTGCCAATTTGATGCTGCTCCCGCTTGGCGGCAGCCAGCGCAAGGGCAGAGGCCAGTTCCATGCAGTCCATTGCTTGAGAGTACCTCCCATGATAAACGTGGTCTTTGTACCGGGTCAGAATGTTGGGAATATTTTTCGCTGCCTGACTCCCATCTGCTCTGGGGATTTTTTCAAGTACATGGGAGCAGACCTGATCCCTCACAATAAGCTGAGGATGCTCCTGGGCGGGGATAGCGTCCAGCCCATGGAGGGCCTTCAAGTCCTCGTTCCAGTCTTTGTGCTGGGACTGGAGCATGATAACCTGAGAATATCCCCGCTCCTGGAGGGTTTCGATGTGCTGTCCGCAGGCTTCGATCCCTGCAGGGTCGTGATCCAGGCAGAGAGCTACCTTTTTGACCTGTGGATTCTGCTCCAGCACCCACAGCAGGGCATTGTCCGATGTCCCACAGAGGGCTACATAGCTGTGTTTCTGCCAATCCTTGGGATACAGAGTAAGGAAGGAGAGCATATCAATGGGAGCTTCAAATACATAAAGGCAGTCGCTGATTCCTGTCCAGTGAAAACTGTACTGAGGCAGACAACCCTCCACATTGACGCGAAAGGTCTTGCCGGTGCTATTGACACTCCGTTTGTGGGCATGACGAGCAACGCCGTGTTCATCGTTTCCGACAAACACGGCGTTGTGGTGTTCGGCATCCTCGTAGATGAGACCTGCCCTTGCAAATTCAGAGAGGACATCCCGGCTGATGAACCGCTGCTGCATCAGGTAGGCATAAACCCGCCTCATATCGCTGTGGGCCGGTGGAAGCTGGAAGGGGGGACGAGGCTTTTCCTGTTTCGGTTCGGCTTTCTGAAATGGTTGACCCTTTTCTCCGTTCAGGAGCATGGACATGGCCTCTGGGTATGAGAGGCTGTAGAAACGTTGAACGAAGGATACCGGGCCGCCGCCCTCTTTGATGGCATGGTCATACCAGCCGTTGCCCCGGATGGTAACAGAGTGATCGCGCTTGAGGCGTTTTTCCGGGCCGGAGCGGATAAGTTCCTCGCCTTGAGAGAGGAGGAAGTGTTCCAAATCTACTTCGCTGGCTCGGAGTTTCTGGTCATTTGTGAAATAAGCAAAGGGCATTTTCTCACCTCTTGAATCTTAGTTGCAGGTCTATTGCTTTTGGCTTTGACCAATGGCATAATCCTCATGGTCATCTGCCTTATGACCCATGACAATCTTTTTCTCTCTGATTTTCTGCCGGAGCTTTTTGTCCACCTCTATCCGCAATCCTGCCTGCCGCTGGCTTTGTCCCTGGAAGACCTTGCTCATGTGATGGAGGAGTCGGATCACACACTGGGTGGGAGTAGGGTCTCCAAACTCGTGGAGATGGTCGAGGAACCACTGGGCATACTCGTTCCCTTGGGTAGCAGATAGGGTGAACCACCGCACAGCAGCCTTCTCGTCCTTCTCCACCTCATGACCAAGAAGATAGAGCTTGCCCAGTTGATACTGGGCGTACTGATTGCCCTGTTTAGCGGAGGCGGTGAGAAACCACACGGCCTCGTCAACATCCTTTGGCACATCCTCCCCGGCAAGGAAGAGTCGTCCCAGCTGGTACTGGGCAAATTGATTTTCCTGCTCGGCGGATCGGCGCAGCCAGCGGAGAGCCTTTTCCATATCCTTTGGAACTTCTTCATCCACCAAATAGAGCTTGCCCAGGGCGTAGGCGGCATAGCTGTTGTCCTGTTCGGCAGCCAGAGCGAACCATACCACCGCTTTGAGCATATCCTTTTCCACGCCGATACCGTCCCGGTAGAGCTTACCCAAAGCATATTGGGCACAGTCCTGACCAGCATCTGCGGCCTTGGAGAGATACTCTACCGCAGCCTTGATCTGTTCGGTGGTTGGGGAGCTGTCAACAAGGACGAGCTTGGCCAGTTGGTACTGAGCATTGGGATTTCCCAGTTGAGCAGACCGATTAAACCATTCTTGCGCCAGTTGCTTGTTTTGTTCAATGCCAACACCGTGGAGATGCATCCAACCCAGCCGGTACTGAAGTTTGTCATCGTGGCTCTGCGCTTCCAGATTTTTGAAGCCTTGATAGGCAGATCGAAACCACCACTCGGCTTCTTGGAGGCTTTGTTCACAGCCAGAGCCATCCCGGTACAGTTTCCCCAGTTCAAAGGCGGCGTAGGGAAAGCCCTGGGCCGCAGATGCGGTGTAGAGCTGATGGGCGCATTCAGTATCCTTGCTCACACCTTGCCCCCGAAGGTAGAGACCGGCCAGCGAGTATTGGGCATACTTGTGACCCTGTTCCGCAGCCAAGGCAAACCACTCAGCGGCCGTGGTGTAATCTTGTGCTGTTCCCAGACCCTCGGCATACAGTTTGCCAATGCGATACTCAGTGTAGCGCTTGGGGTTCAACTCCTCCAGTTCCAGAAAGGTGGTGAGGGCCTTGGCATACCATCGCTGACCTTCTTCTGGATTAGCGTCCCGCCCAAGACCATCTATCCACATCCTGCCCAGGTTGCACATGGCAAGAGCGTTACCCCGCTGGGCCTCCTGGTGGAACAGTTCATAGGCCGCTCCAAAGTCGGGCGAGGTTTCTTCGGTACCATAGAGGTACATCCGTGCCTGCATATATTCCTCAGTCCAGTCGGCGTTGGGGAGCGGTTCTTCGTCCTCCACAGGGATATCCTCTGGTGGAGGAGTATCTGGGAGAGCGGATGGTTCTTCTGTAAGGTCGGGTTCTTGTGCTGACTCCGGGGGAAGGGGAGCATTCATCCTCACAGCTTCTTGGATGATCATGTTCTTAATTTGCCGTAGCTCCTTTTGTTGGGAGAGAGGGACTCGATCTGGAAGGTCATCCTTATAGCTGCGGAGGACTTCCTCTCTCTGCTCATACCAGAGGTCGTAGGCTTGGGACACGCGAGTGTCCTTGGCAAGCTCATCTACAATCTCATCCACCAGAGCCTTGAGCGGAGCCTTGAGGTATCCGTACTGTTTGCGGCCGCCTATGGTCTGGAGTTGTTGAGCGAGGTTGACCATGAGCTGACCCATGCGCTGGTTTTCCAAAGTCCCAGCCTCCATCTCCCGGAGGAGAGACTCCATCCGCTCACGGCTTTGAGTGGTCAGCTCGTCCCGGCGCATGGTCTGCCGCTGGTATATCTCGGTCAGCTCCTGTCGGAATATTTCGTTCACCAGCTCGCTCTTGAATTTCTCGATCCCCTTGCGGGTCAGGAAACCTGACCAACCGTCCGCACTGTAGACCACCATGTGGACGTGAGGGTGGTGGCTCTCGTCATGGAAAGCAGCGTACCAGCGGAATTGACTCAGCGGGATCCTCATGGCCTCGGCCAGCTTGGGAGCGCTCTCAGTGATGAGCTGGCGCCATCTTTGAGCGTTGTCGTACCCCAGCCGCCGGGCATCCTCCCGTCGCAGGGAGAGAATGGGCAGCCAAACCGTGCCGGGGTGCCCAGCTACCGCCGAGGCCACCTGACTCAGTACCAATTCGTCATCCTTGTCGGTGAAGAGGCCGTGGGAGCCCAGCCGCTCTGCATGAGGACGCTGGGCGATGTACTGGAGGTAGTTCTCCCGCTTGGCTACCTGATCCAGATTATCCTCGATGGCGCGACTGATAAATTCAGAAGCGTTACCGCGGGTAGGAGCCGCCAGGTAGTCCTCGTACTCGAAGAGCCCCTTGCTCAGCGGGAATTCACGGATGAGCTGCTTGACCATCGTCACCTGTTTTGGTGTAGCGGGTTTGCTGGCTTGACTGGCACTGATTTTCTCCACACCCTCACGGGTTGCGATGTAGCCAACGTAGTTTTCCAGGTGAGCGGCGGTGTCGGCGCCGCTCTTGATGTGAGGGCACTTAAAAATCAGGCGAGGCATGGAGTTTCACCATCCTCTGTCAGTCCTGACCGCTGCTCTGGCGCTCTTGGGCCTCCTTGTAGGAGATGCTTCCATTGGTGGCCTTCACATTACGGACACACTGAGCACGTAACTTTTCCAGATCCTCGGTGGGGACTTCCATACCAACAGCCAACACATTCATCATCATGTCTATCTCCACAGCCAGCTTGAACAGCAGACGTGCCGTGCGACTCTCGCTGTTCTGGATGGTAGCGCGTAACGCAGACACCAGAGCGGAGGGGAGGAACTCCAGAGCGTCCTCGCCGGAGATATACCCCGCATAGAATCTTGCGGCACAATCCAGAAATTCACTCCGGTTTTTACAGTTGGCAGTCTCCATGGCTCGGTCAATAGCCTCCAGCGTAGTGGGATACAGCCATGCGGGGATGCGTTCCTTGGTCTCACGCTGCGGAGACTGCGGGGTGTCTTTTTTGCTCATATTTACCTCCAATTCTGGGCTTGACCACCTATGACAGCCACCTTGAAAAGTGCCTGTTCATGGGCTTTCCCGGCCCTTCTTCCTATTTTTGACCACCCTGTACAGCAAATTTGCGGAAATACAGCCACCTATCTGAACGGCCCGACCCGCTCTGCGGGGCGGGGTTGAGGGCAGGTGGGCGCTTTAGCGACCACCTGCCTTTATCCAGCACTCTCCCAGGAGGGAAGAAAGAGAGCCACACCCGGAGGTGAGACTCTCTTGTTCAGTCTGTGTAGTTAAATGCCGCACTGCTGACGGCGGTGATCTCGTGGATGGGGATTCGGGTTCCATCCTCCAGGGTGAGGATTCGTTGGAGTTCATCCATCTTTCTGATCCTACCTGTGGAGGAGAGGTAGCTGCCGCCACTTTTTTTATTGTCAGGACGGAACCATGTCACCGTTACTTCGGTGTCCAGTTCCATCGTCAGACGGAGCTTGGCATCCAGCGCTGCTATTTCATCCTCGGTCAGTATCGGACGCTCATCAGTGAGCCGTGCCGTTTCTTTGACCACTGCCTCGTATCCGGTGAGGGCAGCGAAGGGAGAAAACTGAGCCGCACGATCCTGCCGGGACATCCGGGGATGTGTTTTGGAGGTGGGGTGGGGAAGAGAGAGAATGTCATCGTAGTTATCGCTCATGCCTTGTGGCCTCCGATCTGACCATTGCGGTCTTTGGTAGTGGCACCGTCTACCAGATTGGCCCCCTTCAGGATGGCGTTCTTGCCGAATTTCTTTTTGATGGATAACACAGCCTCCTGACGTTTCCGCTCTCGCTCCAACTCAATGGCTTCCTCCCCACGCCGTTTATCCTCAACCTCCAAATCAGTGAAAAGGTCGAGCTGTTCCACCACTTCCTCCTGTGCGAGCGAGGACTCCGGCACCACATGAGCGGCTACCAGATAGACCCGCCGTGCCAGAAGGCTGGGATCTACGATTCGCTCAAACAGCTCCATGACCGCCCGGGCAATGAGCTTGGTGGAGGAGGTGTACTGCTTCAGATTTTCTGTGCCGTGGGCGTGCTTTGGGATGGCTCTACCATATCGATCTGTGGTTACTATGCCGCGGTAGTCTTTACGCTTGGATGGGTCCTTGAGGTTTTCCATGTCATAGCCCACGGTCAGCACCACTTGATTGGTGACCAGCCCCTTATCCACCAAGTCCAGAGCGAGCTGGTCCGCCATCTCCCATACCACCAGCCTGGTCTTGTCGTAGGTGTACGGGCAGTGGAGGACTTGCCCCGAGCCGATGGAGTTGGATTGGGGCTTGTATGATTTGATGTCTGCGATGGTGGTCGGCTCCCAGCCCCATGCATGATCGATGAGCAACTCTGCGTTGATACCGAAGAGCTGGTAGAGGAGTTCCTCGTTGGCGAGAGACTGTCTTGCTACGTCACCCATGGTGTAGATACCGTTGGCCTCCAACTTAGCGGCATAGCCTTTGCCCACCCGCCAGAAATCGGTGAGAGGCCGGTGGCCCCAAAGGAAAAGACGGTAGCTCATTTCATCCAGTTCTGCAACACGGACACCATTCTTGTCCGGCTGAATATGCTTTGCCATGATGTCCATGGCCACCTTGCAGAGATAGAGGTTGGGACCAATTCCTGCCGTGGCGGTGATGCCGGTGGTGGCCAGCACATCCAGAATTATGGTCATGGCGAAATCCCTTGCAGTCAAACCGACAGCGGGGAGGTAGTTGGTCACATCCATCATGACCTCATCGATGGAGTAGACGTGGATGTCCTCTGGAGCTACATACTTGAGATATACGGCATAAATTTTTGCGCTCCACTCCATGTACTTGGCCATCTGAGGTGGAGCCACGATATAGTCCAGTGCCACCGAGAGTGAGGACTTCACTGTCGTATCATCCGAGGATGCGTCCGTGAGCTTGCGGCCGGGAGCGTTTCGCTGCCGCTGGAGGTTGACTTCCTTGACCTTCTGTACCACTTCAAAGAGCCGGGGGCGTCCGGGGATGCCGTAGGTTTTTAGGCTTGGTGATACTGCGAGGCAGATGGTTTTCTCTGTTCTGCTCTTATCCGCCACCACCAGGTTGGTGGTCATGGGGTCAAGCCCACGCTCTGCACATTCTACGGAGGCGTAAAACGATTTCAGGTCGATAGCGATATATGTGCGGTCCATCATGTTTCGCACCTCCTTTTCTTCTCTGGGATAGGATGCCCTCATTGTAACAGACCTTGCGAGAAAATGCAACGGTTGTTCGATGGCATTATTAGGGAATAAGGAAGCCGCCCTGCGTATGCGCAGGGCGGCCATTTGGTACCAGGGGCAGGGCAGAGAGACTTACTGGTTGCCGTTGAGCCACTTATCAAAATTTGGTGTGTCGGCGAGCTCCTCTGCCATGTGGTACATGGTAGTCCGCCCTTCTTCCGCAGTCATGATGATGGCTGCTTGGAAGAGGTCCATTACCATCCAGAACATATCCTGAGCCGACCAGTTACCCATATTGGCCCTTATGGTTTCCGGCAGGGCATCACTGGTTCTCGCTTTATCCGGGTTCTCCTTTCCTTGGCGAATGGTGTCCAGGAGTTTGCTGGTCGACTCCTCCGGGATACCGCAGGCAGCACCTATGAACTTGATGGCTTGCTCATGTTTGACCACATTGGCCTCGCCGCCTTTGCGAGCAATTTTAGCCAATGCCTCTCCAGCAAGATTCTGCTGCAGTTCCTGACTTCTTTCTTTTTCCATAATTGTTACCTCCTAAATTTGTTTTGCTCTGTTGTGAGCCTGACAACACAATGCCATGCTGTGGTTGAAAAAGCTATCACCAAACCCAACAAAATTTCTATGTCGATTCCGGTAAAGACTAACAAAGAGGGGGAGAGATGCAGTTTACATCTGGAGTGTGGGGCTTGTCTGCTGGGAAGAGGCCTCTTCTGAGATGGGGCTATGCTCCTCGGCCAGATACTGCGCTCTGGTGGCTTCCAGTGAGATGCCTATCTGTTCCATGCAGTAGCTGTCCATTTTGGAACGGAGGATTTCCCTCTCTTCTGCGTTGAGACGGTATTCGAAATCCTGTTCCGGCCCATCTTCCCGCACAAGATACACCTCCAGTGTGTCGCAGACACAGCCCTGCTCCATATCGTAGCTGGCGTATAGGTTAAGGCGCACACCGTTTTCCTCTGACTCAATGTTGAGGCCGAAAACATGATCAGGGTAAAAGGAGGTCGGCATATAGAAGTTCAGACGGTGGTCGATTTGTTCCACATCCTCATCAAAGTGAAGGAGATCTGTAGGCAAAGGCTCTTCGCCGCGGATAAGGATTGGACGGACAATGTTGGGAAGTTCATTTTCTGCTAACCGCTGGTTGAAACGGCCACGTTTTGCAATCCAGTCATCTGACTCTCGCTTGGTGGCAAAGTAGACGGCAGTGCTGATGTCCTTAACCCGGTAGCCTTTCCAACCCATGTCGGAATCCAGAGAGTAAACCTCACCAGCGTCCAGGTCGATGTCATAGACACCTACAACTCTGGGAGAGTTGCGGAGTAGCTCTGCCGTGTGCTGCTCCATCTCTTCCTGAGAGATGGGAGTGGCATCTCCGTAAAATTGGAAAGGGGCCTGTAGCTCGCCTCGAAGATAGCGGCGCAATCGTTGGGCGGTCTGGAACATGATTTCTCCACGCTCCAGAAAGTAACACCGAGACTCACCGTTCTCTGTGATGCGGGCGACAGAGAAACGGCGATTAGCCTCGGCCTCCTGTGCTTGCACTTGATCCTCTTCTTGTATCTGTTGGCTAATGCGGCTTTGTACGTCTGCGGGGAGCTGCTGGATGAGTGAGATCATCTGCTCCTCCAAGAGTATTTCCATGGTCTTACCAGTATGGGTCTCAAGAGAATCGCACCAGCGTTCATCCAGATATACGGTAATGTCACGGCTGTTCATGGGCTACAGTCTCCTTTCTTGGTTCGGTTTGGGGTTTAGGGGTAGGTTTCGGCTTGGGCGCTGGGGCGGAGCGCTTGGGTTTGCCGCCGGACTTGGCGTCAACATACTCTCGCACCGCTTCCGGCACCACCTCCTCATACAACTTCTTCAGGGCCTCCTCCATCTTCCTTTGGACGCTGGAGTTTTCCTTCTTTAGAAAAATCTCCATAGCCTCCAGCTTGTCCTCCTCAAAGGAGAGGGTCAGGGGTACTTTGTTCATCCAAAATCCTCCATACTCATGATGGGTCCGGTCTGAAAATCTCCGTAGGCAGCTTGTTCCGGTTCAGATTCCCACTCTGTTGCACCGAACATAGACTCCATCTGGCCCATGTACTGGTCAAAGGTTTTGGAATACTCCTGATAGTGCTCACCGCCAACCTCCTGCAAAAAGTCCTCTCTGAAAATCCAAAGTGGGTACTGACAAAAACCACTCGTCTTGTAAAAGTCAGTCGGGTCCGCAATACCATGCTTCAGTAGAGCCTCGGCAAAGGGGCAGTTGTTGGTATCGATGTAGGCGGCGTTCTTAATGCCAATGAACTCCCCAAAAGATGTAGTCAAGGTTGCGTAGGGTTCCAGCTCCCCGTCATCACCGACCAAGTCAAGCTGTACAGCAAGCCCCGGTAGTGTTTGCCCCATGAAGTCCCTGACTCTGTATAGCCCCACTTTGGGTCTTAGTGAGATCGGGGTACCGAAGGTGTCCGTGGTTTGGATATCTCTTGCCCCATGGGATCGTATACACTCTTGGGCAGATGTGGATTTGCTGATTTCCATTTGTGTTCTCCCTCCTAATCGTAGTTGATATAAGGACGTCCAAACAGGGGCTCCGTCCTTGGCTGCTCCGGGGCCGTTTATTTGAATGAAAAACCTTCAGTCGGTGAATTTTGGCGAGGGCCACCCTCAAATTCACCACGTTGAGCCATATCACTCAGTTCCGAGGATGTCATTCCTTGCTCTGCGTATTCAGCAGCGGCAAGGATCTCATGCGCCAGAAGTGCGTTGTTCGGCATATGTATTGTTTGATAGATCGCAGCAACCGCCTGTGGGCTATATCGGTCACTGATTTCTTTGAATGCGGTAACCAACGATTCGGCTTCTATTGCAAAGGTAGTTTCCACACCATCTGCCAGCTCTTCGGCAAATTCTATCCACGCTTTTGTAGTAGGCATATCGTGTTGGGGTAAAACATGATCCAGTTTTTCAGCATAGAGCCTTCGTACATCGAATGGCTCCCATTCATACTCCTGGTTACTCTTTTCTGTCATTATGAAGACCTCCTCAGTCATAGTTGATGTACTCAATTTCCAGCCAGTGAGACCATCCCCGGCCGGTGAGCTGAGTTTTGATGACGCCCTTCTTGGTGCTGCTGGCCTCGATTACCTCCCCGTTTCCGATGTAGACCCCAATATGGCCATCCATCCAGACAGCAAGGCCGGGCGTGTCCGGCATGGTGCTTATGGGTCCACTGACGGTGGCATTGTAGTACATGGCGTTGGCTCCAATGTCCGGCATTCCATTTGTGCCGTATTGGATAGCAAGGCTATCTGGATCAAGCCAGCCATAGCCCTTGATGAGTCCTACGCAATCTGTTGCTCTGCCGTTCAGCCAGTTGGAACGGATGAAGTCCTCGTACTGGCCAACTCCGTCCGGGTACTGCTCTACCTTGTATTCCAGCAGAGATTCGGTGAGGATGTTGCCGTAGGTTCCCCACACATATCCCCAACCAGATTCCCAAGCATGGATTGCGTAGGCCACCAGATCGCTGGCATTTTTGCTGTCGGGGTCGGTGAAGGTTGAAATGTCCAACTCAATACTGGGGGCATTGCCTCGGAGGTAACCTCCGTCATAGCCTTCGCCACCATTCCCAGCGATCCTGAGGTAGACACTTTGGACTGCCTCTTTTTCTTCCTCTGTAATATTTCGCCCCAGGAAGGCCGAGAGCTGTTGGTAAGCAGTATGCAGAGAGTATGGGAGGGAGACGGTATATTCCTCCTCGGACTCGACCTCCTCGCCATTTTCATCTATGGTAGTCACAATTCTGGTGCGTTCCTCCAGCGTGTAAAAGCAGGATGCAAAGCCATTGGTATCAGTGTTAACGTCCGAACACAGAACATAATAAACTGCCTTGATTTGGGTGGGATCAAGGACGCCTGATTCTGCAATGGCATTGACGGAGTCCACTTCCGAATCCAGAGAGGAAAAAGCTGATCGCATTGCGGTCATCTGCCCCTGAAACTCGGATGGAACTTCTCCGCCATAGGAGTTTCCATAGAAACAGTAATCAGCCATGGCGTTGTTGTGATTTGCGGTTCCAGACCCAAGGCAGCAAAGAAAGGCAACCAGAAGGATCAAGGGGGACAGGATTGCCACCAATATCCATCCGAGAGTCTTTCGTGCATTTGGGTCGGTTACGAGAGCGATGGCAGTCTTAACGAGCGCAGTTGCGGCGGAACTCATTATTTACCACCAGCCTTTCCAAATAATGCAGCCTTGTATTCAGGTGCTTTGACCTCCAGCAGATACCGCTCGTTGCCGCACTTATAGAGACACACCCCCCGCTGGGGGTAGCGGATGAGCTCGTACTCAGATTCCTCCAGTTGGAGGTTGTCCATGTAGCGTTTCTTGTCGATGCTTCCGGCGTTGAATAGAAATTGATGGGTGGGGATGGCAAACAGAGGCTTGGTCAGCTCGGCCACGCCGGGAAGCAGGAAGTCCTCCAAGTTCTGTGAAGCCAGCACGAGGCTGGAGTCCTGCTTTCGTGCCCGCTTGAGGACATTGCGGATGTACTCAATTGCTACCTTGTTGGAGAGCCACACATGCAGTTCGTCCAGGGTTGCCACCGTGTTACCCGCCGATAGGAGCTGGTTGGAGAAGTAAGACAGGACATTGAACAGCATGGCGTTTTTCACATTGCCACTGCTCTGGAGAAGTCCCTTGACCCCAAAGACTACGAATCGCCCAGAGCCGATATTGGTGTGACCATTGAAAAACCGAGACTCGGCACCCTTGCACATGGAGTGGAGGCCAAGTAGGAGTTCCTGAAGCATTTCTTTGGTGAACAAAGGGTTTTTCTCTCTGTCATAGTTTTCGTAGACATTCTCCATCAGCTCGTAGAGATCGGAGAGGATTGGATACTCGCCGGAGCTGACCTTAGAGAAGTCAGTCTCATCGTTCATTCCCCATTTGGCATAGAGCCGCTCTACCAGCAGTTCAATGGCGTCAATGTGGAGGTCGGAGAAGGCTTTATAGGAACGGAAGAAGTCCTTGAGAAAGGAGATGTGCTGAGATAGCAGGGTTTTCTGTCGGAAAGGTGCCGGGGCTTCCGGATCATCCTCGCCGTCCACATCCCAGAGCTTGGGTTCCAGCGGATTGATACGGTACTGCCCACCCATGAGGTCAACAAAGCTGCCACCAAGGTTTTTCGCCATTTCTTTCAGTTCATGCTCCGGGTCGAAGGCAATGACGCTTTTGCCGCTCTCCAGAATGTTGCAGATGAGCAGTTTGAGCAGATAGCTCTTGCCCTGGCCGGAGTTACCGAGGATGAGAGCACTGCCGGTGGTTTTGTCCTCGGCACGCCGCTCCATATCCACCAGAATATTGGAGCCAAACTTGTCTCTGCCGATGTAGAAGCCATTGGGGTCAGTCTTACCGGAGTGGTTGAAGGGGTATAAGTTTCCAACTGAGGCGGCAGGGAGGACCCTCTCAAACAAAGTTCCGAAGGCATTGGTTCCAGCCGGGTTGGAGGAGAGGAAGCCCTCCCGCTGGCGCAAGAGAATATTATCCACTCCCAGCTTCGAGCGGGTCAGTTCAGCAATGACCTCATCCTTGAGGATTTGCAGGGTGTCCGGGCTTTGTGCAGACAGCTCCAGAAAAACGGCACAGTGGACAAGGGGCTCCTGATTGCGTTGCATGGTGGTGATGAGGGTGACCACATCCTGAAGGTTGGCCTCGGCGGTCACACTCTGCTTGAGGTCGTCAGTGTTGCTCCGCTCCATGCGACTCTTATTGCTGGCATTATGGAGGATGGCACTTTCCTCGGCTGGGGTCACTTTCCGGGTGTAGACCCGGAGTGTTACGCCACTCTTTTCTCCCAGGTGACGAAGTAAGGCCAACTCTTCAGTGCTGGTGGGGTAGCTTCTCAGAGCCAGCACGCAACGGTATGTGTTGCCCAAAATAAAGCCGTCCGTGTTAAAGCGGACGGCGGTGGGAGCGATCATGTCAAGGAAGTCCTTGGGTGTGTACTCCGGCTTAGGTCTGACTGTCGATTTTTTCTTCTTCTGCGGCTTCTTTGCCACGGCGGATCACCTCGCTTTCCCCATCGTAGTTGTCAAATATGTCTGTGAAGGCGTCCTGCTGATAGTAGACAGCAAGAATGCGCTTGATATCTTGCTCGGTGGCCAGACGTACCCGGAAACCGTGGCTGTGGATGCGTTTTTCCATCTGGGCAAGTTGGGTTGGATCGGAGGCTGATTGGGCATCCATGCGGCACAGGAGGGCAAACTCGCGGGAGGAGGCTGCCCCTGCCTGGATAGTGTCCAGGTGGTCCATATCCTGCCGAAGAAGCTCTCGAATGGCCGGGATGGTTTCCTCCTCCAGCCTTGCTCGGTAGTAGTCCTTATTGTGTTGAAAAGACTCACGGGAGTCCACCGCCACCATGATTACCTCTGCGGATGTCCTGAGAAGGTCGCTCAGGGCACGCACCCGGTCCCGGACGCCCTCCGGGGAGAGGACAGAGAGGTTGTCCGGCTGGATGAGATAAAAAACCAGCTCACCTCCGATGACCTTTGCGCCATGTTCGGTGAGCTGACTGATGCCCATGAGCTGCCGGGTAGACTGTTCTTGACGTAGGGCTTTCTTTTGCTTGCGGGTCAAGGAGAATCCCTCCATTCGTAATACTGTTGTTTGAGAAAGAGGAAGTCCGCAGCGTAGTGGATGAAGTCCAGCACGCAGGTTCCTTCCACGCGGATGGCGAGGAAGGCGAACAGCACCGTGATCACCAACGGGAACATCCCAATGCTCTGAACCAGAGCGAATACAGAGAGGAGAAACCCCACTCCGATGATGGCGATGTCCCGCAACTCCCAGAGCCATAGCTTGGGCTTTGCTTTCAAATTGTTTGGGTAAATGTACATAGCGTACCTCCAGACGGCAATAAAAAAGCCGCCCGTGTGGGCGGCATAAATTGACATATTCAGTTATCTTCGGTATAATTAGGCTTGCCCCTTATGGGGTAGGGCACTGTTCACTGGCGGTTAGCCACTTCCCTGAGAAGGGAGGTGATGCTGATGGGAAATGGGCGACGGGCGAAAGCCCTTCGCTTCGTGGTGTGTTTATTTGTCATCCTTCAGATGATGATTTACATATCCCCAAAAGCGTGTTGACCGCCCGGCTACCACCCGAGCGGTCAACAGTTTAACTGCTTGACATGTCTTAGGGGCTAACCGTCATGTGACAGTGCCCTTTCTATGTTTATTATACCTGACAGCATTTTTGTTGTCAACCTGATTTTCAGCCCTCGTCTTTATCTGCCTCATCCAGCGCCAGCTGGATGCAGTTCAGGAAGAAGGCATTTTGCTTGATACCGTTGGCCTTCAGATACTCCTTGAACCGGTCAAACAGATCGGCGTCTATCTGAAAAGCCACCGTCCGCTGATTGCCGCTTGCCATAGTCTTTCCCTCCATTTCAAAGAATTTGGTGATAAGGTCGGTCATGTACTCGCTGAGAGATTGCCCAGAGTCCTCCTGTCGTTGCCGCACTTTGGAGTGCAGGGATTCGGGGATCTGAGCACAGAGATTCTTGGTTTTCTCTGCCATAGATGGTACCTCCTTTGCCTGATTTGCAAGGCAAGTATATCGGATAGCTTCGGCAATAGCTATTACCAAAGCCAACAAAGAACCCTATGAAAATCCAGGCACAATGGACAAGCTACGCTGCGAGAGGCAACATTGCCGCAAGAGCGATCTGCCGCATGATGAACTCTACACAGGGGATAGCTACACTGTTGCCCAGAGCCTTGTATCGGGCTGAGTCCGCAGCGCCGGGGAGGGCTGTCCAGAGGTCCGGAAAGCCTTGGAGCCGCTCGCACTCCAGCGGAGTCAGTCTGCGGATGAGAAGCGGTCCGTCAACCACCAGCTTGTCCTGCCCAACATACTGGCTGTTAGGCCCTTTTCGGTCACTGCTGGTCAGCGCCCCTACTGTGGCCTGATAGATCAGGTCGGTGGCATCTTTGTGCTGTCGTGCGCTTTCTGTGCTAACTACATCGCCCTGCTTGAACACGTCTACCCGCTGACGGCTGAATACTGCATGACGGTCTGTGGCGGTCAAAGTGAATGCAATACCCTCCTCGGAAACGCCAATACCGTTGCCACCGTTTTTGGGGTGCCGGTCAATTGCATTGCCCATAATGCAAATCGCAGGCGGCTCCTCTTGTTCTGGGGCCGCGACCAAGGGAAGGTTGTTCCCGCCGGTACCAGCCCGTGCAGAAATCGTGGGAGCCACCTTATGTGGCCCTGTATACCGGGAGTCGATACCATGGTTCTCGAAAAGAACAAGAGGTTGATGCCCATGCTCCTGTGCTCGGAGCGTCCCAACCATATCCTCGGTCACACTCATCATGGCCCCACCTTGGTCGTTCAGGCAGATGAGGGGTTGGTGACCTCCGGCCTGGGCTCGGAGGGTGGTGGTTTGTTCCACAGTCACATCCATTCGCTCACCACCCTGATCATTCAGACAGAGGAGTGAAGGCATACAGTTTCCGCTGGCAGAGCCTTTGAGTGTGGGAGCCACGGCTTCGCTGTAGCCGATCCCACCGGCCTTTGCTCCTGCACCAGCGGAGAATGCCGCAAACAGCAAGCCTCCGGGGTCACGGCCACCGCCGCCATCGGCACCTGCCAAGGTTGGAGCAGTGCCATCTGGAAGGAATATGCATTTCTGTTGGGTATCCCGAGGGGTAAGGCAGGATTCGCTGATGAAGGTCTGCTGTTTCATCCCCGGTTGAGCACCCAACGCTCCGGCGACATTGTGGAGATCCCGCACCTCATCCCGTTGGTTGGCAGCAAAGGCTATGGGTTCGCCAGTCACAAAGGTTTGCATTTGCATATTCATGGTGGCAAGAAGAGCTCCAGATACGCTCCCCAAATCGATACCCTCGTCACGTTGGTTGATATGGTAGGCTTTCAAGCTGCCGGGAGGAGTGGATATAGGTACAAGTCCGGCTTGGGCCATGAGTGCGCCCTTGAGCTGAGCGGGAAGCTCTTTCCCACGCTCGTCAGCCCGCCGCAGAATGCCCAGACAGGCGGCCTTGCTGAGATAATACTTGCGGTCAGGGTGAGGCTCCAGAATGCTGGGCAGAGAGGAATAGATAGGCTCTCTGGGAGCTACCCCGGTATTGAGTAGAGTACCATCCTCCAGCAGAGGAGAGAGTATCTCCCAGTAGGCGTCCCCAAGAAGGTCACCATGCCCGTTGGTAGTGTCTAAAACTTGGAGAGGAACGGCAATCAACTCCATTATATCTTTGCGGATTGCTCCACGCTTAGGCTTTTGGCGAGGTTTGTGCTTATATCTCTCTGGGTTAAGCAGTGTAAACTGACCGTCCACCTCATAGATTTCAGCTTTCATTTTTTACCTCCTGATTTGGCAAGGCGTCAAAGAGAAGGAGGGGGGCAGTGGGACCGGCAAAGTCTGCCACAAGGAAGATCCTCTTGCGCCGTTGAGCCACACCCCAGTATTGGGCGTCCAGACAACGCCATGCCAGTGAGCACTTGTTGTCCTCATAATGCCACCCAACCTGCTGCCAACCATAAGAGAACCACTGATTGACATGGGAAGAGGGACAGACCACATGGACGATTTCATCCAGAACAATGCGAAAGTCCTCGCCTTTGGGTTCTCCGCTTGAGAATGCTCCCGGAACGTTTTCCCAAACCATGTAGCGAGGACGGATATTTACTCCGGTGTGGCCACGCTCTATCTCTGCCTGTCTCATCTCCTTGACGATTCTGATTTGTTCCATAAAAAGGCCGGAGCGTGCACCTGCTAAACCGGCCCGTGCTCCAGCTACAGAGAGATCTTGGCACGGACTGCCCCCGCAGATGATGTCCACAGGCGGAAGTTCTGCTCCGTTGAGTAATGTGATGTCCCCTACATGGATCATGTCAGGGAAATGGTGCTTGGTAACTTCAATGGGAAACGGTTCTATCTCACTGGCCCAGAGAGGTTTGATACCGCACCGCTCTGCTGCTAAAGGGAAGCCCCCGATCCCGTCGAATAGGCTTCCCATCGTCAGCGGCCTCATTTGCTCACCGCCGCCGCAATAGATTTTGTGGTATTGATGGCGGTTTGGGCGGTATAGACTGCGGACATGAGATTGGCACGGGTGGTGGTATCCAGACCAAAGGTTCCGGCGATCCTGGGTACCTCGTTGGCGGAGAGCATGAGTCCCAGCCCAAGGAGAAGGTGATCCTTGAATACAAGGAGCCCGGCTACAAGGATGGTGGCTTGGAGGAACGCTGTCAAGCATAAGCCAACGACCTGTTTGCACCATTGCGTAAATCCATCTATGTATCCCCGCGGGACGGAGAACATATAGAGTGATCCTACGGCAATTTGAATGAGGAGGATACCTCCGCGTTTAAGGTTAGCGAAAAAAACCTTGATCACAGCGTAGGCCATAGCAATTACGCAGAAAATGAGCATAATGGGATTTGTAATATTGTCAACACCCATGTTTCCAATGCCCTCTACCAATCCCTCCGAGGTGGTGAAGGAGCCGATGAGGTCAGTTCCAAGGGACCCAATATTGTCCGCTCCGGCAATCCCGGCTGTCAGCGTACTCTGTAATGAAACCGAAAGCTCGTAGAGCCGAACCGGGACCACAGAGAACAGACTCACAGCCATAAAGCCCTTGATGATGTTGAGAGCTGTGCCTTTGATATCTCCTTTTCCACTGGCGTATTGGATCCCGCACTCAAAAATGCAAACCACCAGACTGACACTGAATAGAGCCCAGCCAAGTTGGTTGAAAAACAGCACAACATACTGCACCCAGGGTAGATCGAACAACTCAACGCCCATGTTGCCCATGACGGCAAAGAAGTTGCCCAGAAAGCCTATGATTTGGTCATAGACCCAGTCGATAATGGCATTGAGAACTGTTGCTGCGACAAAGTCCCAAATAAACATGAAATGATCACCTCTTTTCCGGTGACCGTGCCAGGCTGGGACTTGGTATAGTGAGGCCGCAGAGCTGACACGGCCTCACGGGTTTTCACATAGATTGCTGGAGCTGCTGGGCGGGAGCATCTGTTTGCCGCTGTTCCAGGAAGATGCCAATGTAGGCTTGGACTGATTGTCCAAGGAGGTCATAGTCTTGGGACATAGGCTTATATGCGTACCACCGTGGCTGCTCTCTGTCTACCCAGATATGAGGAATTACTCCTTGGGGGAAATTGGGGTTATCTACTGGCCGCACTCCAAGTAAGTCGCCAAATTCGAGGAGGATTTCATCCATCTTTCCCTCATGACGATTTAGAATGGTGACACGGAGTCCCTCGTATTTGCCTACACATCCACAGGTAGTAAACTGAATCTTGGCACGGAGCTGCTCTCCGAGTGGGATATAGCAAGCACGTCCCACATAGGTGGCTTGTGGAAAGCCGATACCAATGATTTTCCGTAGCTCCTGTTCATAAAAGTTCATGCCGACCTCCTTAGACACCAATAATGGACCAGATGTAGGTAGGCGCGGTGAGCGTGAAGATGAGACAGGCAAACAGAATAGCCGGACCCGTCCACTCAAACTGACCATGTTTGCGGTAGTCAAAGTAGGCCATACCCAGCTTGCCGAAGAAGGCGATAGCCAGAATCATGTCCAAAGCGGGAAAGACAACGGAGTTGACCACTGCCTTGATCTGTGCAGCAGCACTGCCCCATGCCTGCTGTACCGCTCCAGCTACATCACCTGCCGCAAAAGCAGAGGTTGTGAGAATGCACACCAGAAGAATGGTCAGGGTACTGGACACGAAGATTTTCTTGTGAATGTTCAAAGTGATTGACCACCTTTCCGAGAGGAAAGAGGCCATGGGGAGAAAACAGGCCATCAGAAGTTTTCTCCCTACGGCCTGTTTTTCTCTGTTTTATTAATACATAGATTGAATCATGGGAGCCGCTACCTGTTTGTCAAAGGTGGGGGAGATAGGCTCCACAGTGCTGCTGTTGCGCTCCAACAGCTCGGCAAACTGGCAGATGTGATAGAGGCTGTCCCTGCCGTCAGAGACCTCCATATGGGTCTCGTCAACGTATCTGCAGACGTATTCGTCCTGTTTGCCGTCCGATCCAGTGATACGGATTCGACCTCCGTCCGGGATGCGGAAAAGCTCGCCATACCTGGAGTTGATGAAGCGGATACCTTGCTGGGCATTGGCCATGTGCTGGTCGAGCCAGTCCTTGTGGTAGCAGTAGACATAGAAGTTGTAATCTTCTGCATAGGGACTACACTTCAGGAGGTAGGCATAGTCTTTACTATCTACCCGGAAGCCAAACCAGCGCTGATCTTCGGTGATGGCACTGGACACATCGTTGAGGCACAGCGCGGAGATATGATCACGGTCCGCAAGCTGCCGTGTTTCATAGCGGAGACGATCCACAGTCCGTTGCAGGTCGTGCTTGAATTCCGGGGTGAACCAGTCCTTTCGGTTGACGAACCAGAAAGTCCAGAACTGCTTTTCGCTCTCGCCAGAGTCACCGCGGAGATATCCCACAAGGCCGGTCTGCTGGCTGATCTGTTGGGATTGACGGAAGACATAGAGCGGTTCTGATCCGGTCATTTTTCTTAGTTCCATGGTTAAGACCTCTTTTCAGGTAAAGAGAGGCGGAGCGCCCATCATTGGACGCTCCGCCTCTTTCTCTGGCTTAGTACCCCGTCCGGGGCAGGGGCTTGGTGGGGGCGTAGACCGTGGTCACCCAGCGGGTGTTGGCCTGTACCCATGCTCCATTGTGGCTGCCGCCCGCATCAGCCTGGTTGGTGAATTGATACCCGTTCTGGAGCCAGTTCACCACAGTGAAATCCAAGGCGGGATTCTCCACCTGATGGAAGCCTGCCGGGACGATCCCAAAGACCGCCATCACCTCAGTGACATACTCGTCTTTCGCAAGACCAAGGGCCACCGGGCTGGCATCAATGGTGTACTGCTTCTGCGTGGAGAGGTTGTCGGCCAGTGTCCGATATTGTCCGCCACTCTTGTTGGTGAGGTAGACCAGCTTATAGTTGGAGGATACATTCCAAGTGCCAGTGACCACCTGACTCAGCCGCAGTGCGTCCGTGGGAATTGTGTCCCGCCAGTAGAAGTCCTGGAGGGGCACTGTGGAGGTATTGCCAATGCCGGTAAAGGTGAAACGCTCCATCTGACCGGGCATGACCTCCTTGTAGCCGGTTTTAGTGATGGCTGCTCCAGTGGATATACTTTTATTGGTGGCAGCGATACGGAAGATCTGGCCTGCAAACTGCAGCTCTACATAGAAGGGCGTGTTGTCCAGAGCGTAGAAGTCAGCCGCCTTGCTCTCTACCACTTTGTATAGGCCCAAGGGCAGAGTACGGGTGGCGGCAATACCGTTTTTATCGGTGCGGATGGTATCCACCAGATTCCCGGCCTTGTTGTAGACCTCGAATTCACAGCCGGAGATAGCGGTCCCGGCAGGCCAGCCATTGACGGAGTTGTAGTCTGCGGATGTCTTAGTGACTTGGATCTGACCCGTGATGGGTGTATTTTTCCACTCAACCTCCGTAGTCTCTCCTGCCTTTACATAGACCGTTTTCAGGTTCTCATCCGGGATGTAGCCAGTATGGGCCAACTCCCGCAGGTAATAGCGTCCACTCTGGGTCAAGTCATCGATATAGACATAGCCCCGCTGGTCGCTGGTGTATTCTCCAATAGGGTTCTGCTTGCTATCGTACAAGATGAAGCTCACATTGGGAATCCCTTTACCTGTAGTAGAATCCGTCTTGTGAATGAGAATGCCGGAGAAGGGCTGGTTCGTCAGGGTCAAAGTGGTCGTTTTTCCATCCTTCACCTCGAAGTAGTGGGGGGTGGAATCCAGTTTGAATGAGCTGGGGCAGTCCACCTCTACAGCATAATAGTCCCCACTGTCCAGTGCAGTGTAGACCCTCCCGTTTTTGCCGGTCACAATGGTATCAACCAAGCCGCCATCAGAAGCACGGCGGATCTCATAGGTCACATTGGGGATACGCTCACTGCGGTCAGAAGCATTTACCTTGATGATTTCCAGTCCGCCCAGAGGGGTGTTCTCAAAGCGGAAGGTATGGCCTTTCCCGGCGGGAACAAAGGCTTCCTGTGTGTCAGGGTCAGCAATAACATAGCCGGGAGCTGCCTCCACCTCCTGCACCCGGAACCAGCCATCCCGCAATCCATTGGCCGGGCCGGAAAGCTGGATGCGGCCATGCTGGTCGGTGGTGAAAATGCCAAGGTCATTCAACTCCCCGGTAGCGGTATTGTTGCTGGCATACCACACCCGGAATTTCACCCCGGGGATGGCCTTGCCAGTCACCTTGTCCACTTTCATGATCTCAATGACCGGGGCTTTGTGATTTGCAAAATAGATGTCGCTGTCCCGGTTAGGATGGAGGGTGATCCTCTGGCTGGGAGCATCCAGCAAATAGGGTGAGGGGACGGATTTTTCAGAGACCTCATAGACCGTGGGCAAGAGGTTCTCCAAAGTGACGGTTCCATCCGGACCGGTCTTGACCTCTGTGACGGTGGAGCTGTCCACCTCACGAACCAAGAAAACCGTGTCAGGGACCGGCGTGACCCCATCGCTTGCATCTACCTTGTGGATGGTCAGACTGGGGCGCCTATCGTTGGCCAACACGATTTCAGAAGTTTTGCCGGGGAACAACTCTACATGATATTCGGTTTCGTCCAGAATGTGAGTTTCCAATGTGGAGGTCTCCACCAGGGAATATACCCCCGGCTCCAGCCCATCCCAAGTGATCTCGCCGGTCTCGGAGGTGGTGCGGTCAAGGTAATGGCTCCCATCCTCAACTCTGGTGAGTCGGTAGCTGACCCCGGCCAGCGGTGTTCCGTCTGAGCTGTACTTTGTCAGGTGCAATCCGGGTAAAGCAGAGTTTGTGAAGATAAACTGGGCCTGTTCGTTCCCGTCCAGATGAATGATCCTTTGTGCGTCATCGACCACATAACCAGCACACTCCAGCTCTGTTACTACATAACTGCCTGTGGGCAACTTGGAAAGGTCAATGGTTCCGTCTGCCAAAGTGGTGTATTCCACCGGGCCGTAGCCACCACCTACCTTTTCAAACCGGAATCGGGCATTGGGAACGGGCTTAGAAAGGTCTGCGCTGTCCACCTTCACCAAGTGAATACCGGGCAGCCTATCATTGAAAAAGATAAGCTCCCGCACATCGTCCCCGGCCTTCAATTCGATTTCCTGGGGGGTGGTATCAAGGATATACCCATCATCCCCAGTATCCACCTCTACGGCCCGGTAAGTGCCAGGTTCCACATACTGGAGCAGGATTTCTCCGCTCTTATCCGTCTGGTACTTACCCAAGGAAACGGTGTCCTTGAACACCTCGAAGGTGACGGCTTCCATCCCTTGGTGGCTGGTGCGGTCATACTTGACGATCCGCAGACTGGGCAGGGGGTCGTTTTCAATTACGATTCTGGGGTCCTCTGTGGTGGACGGGTCATAGGCATTGATATAAATGCCGTGGACCGTTTCATCCAGCAGGTGGTTGAGCGGCGCAACCTTTTCAACCACCGTATAATACGACCCGCTGACTACCCCAGGCACATAGGCAAGGCCCGCATCATTCGCCGTAACCGTGGTCACATAGGTTCCGTCCCGGTATATTTCAAACACGGCATCGGGCAGATTGTAGTGGGTACGGCTGTCCTGCTTGGAAATGACAAGGGTGGGCTTTCGGACATCCCGGAAGGTTAGGGTCACATCTGATTTTCCGTCCCAATGAACCGTCTGTGGCGTGGGGTCGACCTCGAAGCCATCCGGGGCAGCCTCCTCAAAAATTCGGTAGCTGCCGATGGGGAGTTGGTCTGCGTTAAACTGAATATTACCTGCATGATCAGTGGCAGCCGTGGTAGTAAAGGAGCCGTCTATCTGCTCAAAGCGGAACACCGCTCCCCGGAGGGAGTATCCGTTTTGGTAGTCCTGCTTGTGGACGGTCAGGGTATGCTGGGGGTCGTTCTTGATTGTCAGGTAGGTCGTTTGCCCTGCCTTGACGGTTACATTGATAGGATCAATGGGGGCGAATCCAGACGGCGGAGTCTGTTCAGACAAGGTATAGGTCGTGGTGGGGCTGAGTTTCTCCCAGAGGATCTCGCCTTTCTTATCACTCTTTCCGGTGCGGCGGCTTCCGTCCGTGCCAGTCAGTACGAAAACGGCCCCCTCCAGCGGGGAACCGCCGCCGCCCACCTTGGTGATTTTCAGCTTGCCAAAGGTTGTTTCCTCACTGCCCCAGGAAAGTACAGCCTCTGCATCAATCGCTCCCTTTGCCGGATCTGCAATGATATAGGACTGCTCATTGGCAGTATCATTGTTGGCCAGATAGATTTCATACTGGAGTATCTGGGCTGCGCTGTGAATGATGATTTCCCCTCTGGGGGGAGCATTATCCACAGGGATGCATAGCTTGACTTGCCCACTGTACTCGAAGTCATTGTAGTTGAGGTTGGTGTCCCTGACCGAAACAGGGAGCTTCCAAGTATCGGTTTCATGCCATCGGCTGCGGGTCAACTCCACATTCCTCATATCAACAAACTTTGTTCCGGCGGGTGCGCCAGTTGTCCACAGGTCAATGGTATAGCCTTGGGGGTAGGTGGAGGTGGCAGAGGCCACATAGTAGGTCTTGGTGTAGTAGGTGACACCAGCGATGGTTTCCATCCTGATTCCTTCGATATTTCTATTTGCTATTGCTTCCAATGTCATGTTGGATGGGAGCGCTGTATTGCCGCCCAAGGCGTTTTCCTGTGTGCGGATATACATTCCCGTTTTGTAAATGCGATCCCAATTCTTCGCAAAATCAAGGATGACCTGAACCGCCCGGAAAACTCGTTCCTGCTGAAGATCCCCACTGGGTTGGGACAAACGCTCTCGGCCATCGGTAAACTGAGTGCCGTCAACCGCAAGCTGACCAAGAGTAGCCCAGACTGCCACCTGGGTTGCATAACGGTACTCATACTCGGTCAGCCCAGCCAAGACGGGATTTCCTGCCAGGTGAAGGCCCAAAAAGGTATCCAAAGAGTGCTGGGGGTACCCGTTCGCAAAAGCTCCCGCAGTTTTTGCGCTGGCCTCATACTTCCCCGTGATGGGGAGGACTTTGCCCGTGTAGGCAAGTCCGTGGTCGATACAGTAGGCTGGCCCGGTGAGGCCGTCATTGGTGGTGTAATCGTAACCACAAGCTCGGAGCCACGTTCCGGCTGTGGTTTGGAGATAGGTGTGGACGGGAGCAAGGGCAACGGTACAGGTTTTGCTTCCGTCAGCGATGGATGCGGCATTGGCAGGGATACCCATGCCCAGCACGGTGCAGACCGCCAGAACTGCCGCTATCAGACGGTGTTTCAAACCATTTTTCATAGTGATCTCCTTCACGGATAAAAATAGGACTGTATGTTTCCACATACAGTCCTGAAGATTTTTTGGGGCGTTACTTTACTTGGTGGAACCGGGGACAAGCGCTTCTTGTGCGAACAGAGTCGCCGCCGGGTCCTGATCCGTAAACTCTGCTCCGTAGCGTTCCGCTGGATCGGTCATAACATGGACCAAGTGCCGGTCCTCCGGAAGAATACCTTCCTCCGCAGTTGCGTCTACATCCCACCATTGTCCGCCAACATAGACCATTGTCCATTGGTGGACATAGCTGCTGATTAGGATGCATGGAATGTTTGCCCGTTCACACAGGAATTGAAAACTGGCAGAGTAGGCCATACAGCTTCCAGGGACTTCACCATCTTGGACCAAAACTTTGTTAGGACCAGCATAGACGGTTTCGTAAGTGATATGGTCCACGACATACCAGCAGATTGCTTCTACTTTTTCCTTATCACTCAAACCGCTCAGGCTGTCTACAAAGCTCTGCGTGTGAGTTGCTGCCTCGTGATATGCTTCCGGATAACGGACGTTGCATACATAGCCATTGTCACGGTAAAGCAGTTCGTAGATGGGATAATGCCCCATTCCGGCTAAAGCATTGTCCAGAGAAGAATTGCGGGTCACATCGGTTCCCATACTGACTGGCTCCTGGCCTTCCATAATGCTTTCCCGATTGACCACGGTGTCCCGGACAGCGTTATAGATGGCCGGGGTCAGTTCGGCAGTGAAGGTAGCGGGATTGGCCTGTGCGCTGTAATCTTCGGCGGCGGGTGCGGGGGCTTGTACAGGGGGAAGACCGGTATAGGGCTTGTCGCTGACGATTTGGACAGCCGCTCCATCCCAGTAAACTTCAAATCCTACTATCTGTCCCACGTCTCGCAGCTTCACATAGTTATTGCCATTGACGGCATAGGCTTCCATTTGCACCTGCTGTCCATCCAAATAGATGGGCTGGTAGCTGCGCTGGGCTTGAAAATACTCTGCTGCGGCATTTGCCACTGGACCAGCTAAAGTCATTCCAACTAAGATACCAGCCAGCAGTGTCGCTGTATTCTTTCCTCTGTGTTTCATGTGTGTTGCCTCCTTTTACCATAATTATACGGTTTTTTCCGCAAACACACAATACCAAAGGTTAGGGAAGAAGTCTATCCGGCAAAACGGAGAAGTTTTAGGTTACTTGACCTCCACGGCCTGAACGCACCAGCGGTAGGCACTCTGGTTCTTTACGCAGGTCAACAGAGTGATTTGATTCTCCACTGTTCGGTTCAGCATAGAGGTGTCCGTTTCCTTGACCTTGCTTACGCTTGTCACGGAGTAGGTGCGAGACCCTGCCTTGGTGGTGAGGGTTATGGTATCCCCGAAACTCAGAGTGTGGATTTCTCCGAAATAGCAGTTTGCACCTCGATTGTGTCCGGCGATACAGACATTGCCATCCCAGATGGAGGTATTTTCAAAGTGCCCGGCACCTTTGGCGAGAGCAGAGCTATCGGTGCCTTCGTAGACCTTTACATTCACTCCAAGACTGGGGATCTTGACCCGGCCAAGGTAATTCCCGGAATAATACATATCTCTGGTTACTTCGGTAAAGCCATAAGTGGTCGTGGATGGCTCCAGCGTAATGTTATTGCTGCCGGTGGAAGCTGCAGGGGGGAGGAGAGGGGAGGGTGTACTGGGCAATGAGAGCGTAGGAATCCCAATAGCATACTGACCATCTCCCGTGATACCGAGGAACGAGTACATTGCCTCGCCGCTGCCGGGGAGATAGCTACTGTTGCTTCCGAAGGCAGGAGCGACCACCGGGTTTCCCTTACTCAGATCCAAATTTGGGCGCTCATCCCGCTCAGCCGTTACCACCGGCTCCACCGAGGTGGCGTTGGCGTACTCCAGACCACTGGGGGCGTCAATGGTGTACTCCAAGGCACCGGCAGGGAGACAAAGAAGAACCAGGAGGCAAAGAGTAGAGCAGAGAGTCAGTAGTTTCCTCATGCTTCATCACCTCCATCGTCAGCCTCATTGCGGCGTTTGATGAAAATGCCTACACCGATGCCTACGCCAGCCAATGCTACAATACTGATAGGTACCATGATTGCAGTCCAGTTGAATAGAATGGTAGCGGTATTCTGCTGACTATCAGGGCTGAGAAACGGCTCTGGTGCAATAGGCTTCCCTTCAAAAATTGCCACATATCGGGTCTTGTTGAGGGCAATCCGGCTCACGGTGCCGGTGTAGTCGGCGGTGACAGTATAGCCTTTGACATAGCTGGAGGTGGTAGAGCCAGCATAAGTGGCAACCGCTGTAAAGTGGTTATCGCTATCGGTTTGCCAGTCAATGCTTTGTAGGGTCAATTCAGTGCCGTTGTCCGCTACAGTTTTGGGAATACTGGAGGTATCCTGACTGCCAAGGCTGGGGTAGGTTCGGCTGGCAACCAATTCTTTGGTGGAGCTGCCATACCCGGTGACTTCCACTTTGACACTGTCCAGCTTCAGTGACAAAATACCGGCAAGCCCGTCCTCAGTAATGAACTCCTGGGTTTCCGGAAGAAGAGCCAGTACCGTTGCCATGTCCTTGCTTTTGCTTGCTACACTGACAGTCTCGGTGTGCTGACGTGACTCGTTGGCCGGAAGCTCCTGCTTGAGTAGGTCAACCAAGGTGTAGTGGAAGCTGTCCTGGTCAAAATCGGAACGGGGGATCCCTGCAGGATCATCTGTAGGGGCCAGGTCGTACATCTTGCGGATTTCAGCACCGTCCTCGGAGCGAGTGATGGCGGTGGGATAGCAACTCTGAGCCGTCAGCTCAGGCTCGGCGGCGAAGGCGGGGATGGTAGTCATACACAGCATAAGTGCGGTAGCACAGATAGAAAGTAGTCTTTTCACTTTTGATTCCTCCTTACAGAATTTGCTGGCTCGGCTGGGGAAAAGGAGCCTCTTGGGACTCTTGGGTCTGCCCACGTTGGGGGAGTTGAGCCAACTCCTGCTGATATGCGTTTAGAACGGCAGTGTGAATTTGATTGCGGAAATCCTTGGTAATAGGAAAACAAATATCTCTATACTCACCGCCAGACTTGTAGCTGGGCATGGAAACGAAGGGGCCATTTTCGCCTTGGACGACCTTGACACTGCGGATGGCGAAGCAGCCGTTGAGGTTGATGGAGGCATTGGCCAGCAGAGGCCCACTGGTATGGACGGAGTGGATCTTGACTGAGATGGTGGTGGGGAGCTGCTCCTGTACGGGAGTGCTTTGCTCAGTGTGTTCAGACATTATTTTTCCTCCTCATAAAAAAGTTCGTCTCTCTGGAGTGGTTTTATCCGTAGATGATATCCTCGGTCATGAGCTTTTCCTCCAGCTCGCCAAGGCAAATACCGTTCTTGCGAAGGAGGGTCAGGAGCCCTTCCGGAACATCTCGAAGATCGTAGCGATAGTCTGCTTTTCGAACGGTAAAGCTATTGTCCTCCGGGTTTACTTCGGCACAGAGTTTGGCACCGGGTGCAAGCCCGCTTTCCTCCAAAATACTGTCCGGAGCTTTGATGTAGCCCTCCTCACAGGGGCAGCCATCCTCGCAGCATTCCTCACAGGGGCCACAGGAGCGAATCAGATACTTGATCAAATAAGTGGAAATGGAGGTAAGTGCTTCCACAGTCTCCACAATCTCGCCGGCGGTCATACGGTCACGGGTCACCACCATTGCACCGGGCAGGGTATGAAGTTCCAGGTCTTCGTTTCCTTTGAATTTGCAGAGATCTAAGGTAAATCGGGGGATAAAGATACCATTGACATTGGCTTTCTTCTCGAATTTCATGTATTGTTCTCCTTGGTTTTAGTAGTTGGTTCATGAATCAGGGTGTATTGCCTGCACTCGCAGGACTCGGCACCCTCTAACTGAAACAGCGTGATTTGCTCTGAGCGGGCGGCGGCATAGGCGCGGGGGTCGTAGTTGGTCATCACCACCTCCTCGTACTCGCTTCCCGCCGTCTGGGACATACTGTTGGGACGTGTGGTGTGGAAGATGTAAAAGTCCTTGTACAGCTCGCAGATGAAGGGGCAGTAATTGTAGGAAACCATGACGAAGCCCTCGCACTGGGTCAGCGCATCGTGGAGCCGCTGGTGGTCTGCCTTGGGAAATTCCACGGCGTAGCACTCGGCATCATAGTAAGGCGGGTCACAATAAATGAAGGCGTCAGGCCGGTCATACTGCCGGATTAGCTCCTCAAAGTCCTTGTTTTCCACCAGTACATCCCGCAGCCTGCGAGAGCATTCCCAGATAAGATAGAAAAAGCGACGGATATCGCAAGGTCTGCCTCCAAAGGTTTTCGTGTTACCGCTGAAGCTGTAGCGTACCTGCTTGAAGTAGGCTGCTGCCCGCCGTACATCGTACAGTCGTGTCCGTTTCAGTAGAAGCTCTTTGATTGCTTCCGCTTCTGCGGGTGGAAAGTACCTGTCCGCAAGCTCCAATTCCTCATTGAGATAGTCATCCGTAAGTTCCTCTTGGGCGAGGAACTTACTCAGGACATTGAATTCGTCCCGCGCATCCAGCGGCAGAAAACCAAGCTCCTTCAGCAGCGCCAATGGGCGCTCCTTTATGCAAAGGAAAAGGTTTGTGAGGTTGCTGTTGTAGTCGTTGTAGACCTCCATGCAACCGGGCGTAATAGGGTGATTCAGTGTGACTGTACCACTGCCGCCGAATACATCAATAAACCGGGCATACCGTTCTGGGGCGAGGGTATGAATCAGCCACAACAGCTTGCCTTTTCCGCCTACCCACGGGATGGGACTTTTCATGGGGAATCACCCCCAGTATCCTCCATGTCGAGGGTGATTTGTCCGGAATTGCTAAACACTTCCAAGGCCTTGGTCAGCCCACGCTCTGCATAGGCGATCTTCTTGATCCGGCTGCGGAGTTGACGGATCGTCCGCTGTAATTCCTTCTCTGTCTCGGCGTAGTAGTAGCCGGAATCAAAGCTACAGATGGGGATGCCCTTGCCGCGGAGCCGGTTGATGCTACGACGCAGATCAGGACCCCGAATGTGAAAAGCTCCTTCCAATGTGCGGCTGGTGACTGCCGCCTGTTCACCCATACAGAAGGCTTTCAGGTACTCGGCAATGCCATCATCCAATATCATGAACTGCTCCCTTCCGGGGTATTTCCCGAAAGGAGCGCAAAAAGAAGGGGCCGTTTTCCCCTTTCGGAAAACGGCCCCTCGTGAATTTCTATGTTATTGTCAGCTTATAAGGTCATCTCAGGAGGTGACCTTACATAGTCGCTGACAAAGGTCTGCTCGTTCCTTGCTACATACGCCTTTCCGTTCAGGACACACTGGAAGCCTTTCTGTTCCAGTACCTGTTTGGCATATCCCTCGTAGTCGATGCAGTCAGAGAAGATTTCACTGCCATCCTGGATATGGATATATTCGTGGTGGAGCGCTTTCTGTCCATAATGTTCCAAGTCGTTTGCCAGCACAAGGTCATAGCAGTGCAGGTTCTGTGAAATATCGATTGCTTCTTTCAGGGTGTCGCAGCCTTCCAGCTCCAACGCCGCCTGAAAACGCTCCATGAAGTGTGGCTGTCCCTGACCCTGCTCGTCCAGTATGATGCCAAGGTTTTGGCCGTCGTAGATGAGGTCGGCAAGGTCATCGTATTCCATGAGTCCGGTGATCTCAGGGAGGAAGCACTTGGCGTCGAGAAGCCTGCAGTCACCGATGAACTCCATTTTCAGCTCCTTCAACGCCATTTTAATATCTCCGAGTTTTTCCTCGCTGATCTCGTCATAGTCGGGCAGGCAGACCCAGACACCTTCTGGCTTGGCAGCAGAGCCCAGCTTCAGCCGGAGGCTCCAGTCGTAGTCCTGCCGGGGCAGATGGACACCATCATACCGGGGAGGGTGGGAGTCTGGCTCTGGGTAGACCACATAATTATTGCCAACAAATAGTCCGGGATGCATATCCTCGTACCGTTCCCCAAGCGTTTCCATATCCACGAAAGCAAATGCATCGTTTGGGAGCGTCACAGGACTTTCATATTCCAGGAAAAACTTACCCAATGCAGCATATGAGCCCACCCCGGCACAAACATCGTAATATGGGATGGAGAGAATGCGATTGATCATATCTACCACTGTTTCTGGCGGCCTGTATTGGAGCGCCGCAGACAGGATGATTTCCTCTCTGACGCTCATTACTTCGAGCTGGTATCTGAGCCATTCAATCTCGTCCTGCCGGCCGGGGAGCTGCAAGAGCTCCTGCTTCCATGCTTCCATTACATCATCTCCATTCCGTTCTGTTCCATAGGCTTCAAGTTCTGTTCGTCCTCACGGGAAATGAGACCGTACTCCGTCAGGGCGTATTCCTGCTCCTGCATCAGTGCTTGACCGTAAGCGTAGAGGTTCACATAGGGAAGGAGCGTTTCCATGGATCTGCTGCCTACGGAGCTTTCCAGAAAGTCCCGTGCCATGTCCTCCGGTGAGGCGTACTGTGGTGTGAACAGATACTCGTCCAGAGTGTCGGAAACATAGGTGGCGCCCAGTACAGAGAAGTTCTGCGTAGCCTCCAGCACCGCTTTGAACTTTGCCAGTTCCTTGTCGCCCATGGTCTGCAGCTTTTGTGCCAGACGGTTGATGTGGGCGATATTGTCATCCCCATCGATATGGGAAAGAAGGGAAGGTATCCGGCAGTCCAGACAGCGGAAGTCGGTTTCCGGCCAGCCCCATGCGCCGATGGCGGTCAGCGCCGCATCCATCGCCGCAGGTTCAGCCGGGAGCGGAAGCCGGACGGTTTTATCGTTGGCATAGGTGGGATCGTTGAAATGGCCTTTGGAAATCTCCAGCAGGACAGCGTATTCCGGCGCTATGAGTGTCAAATCCATATCCTTATACGCCTCCACCAGCTCGGTGTGCTGCACCACATAGCCGCCGCTTGTGAAGACACCGCCTTCACCAATGCGGCACTCCTGCCCGATTTTCTGGAAGTTCAGCAGCTCAAACAGCTCATCCGAAAGGTCGTCTATCTTCGGGACAAAGCCGTTCTCGGCGTAAAATCTACCCAGAGAAACGTCATCTTTTGCCTCCGGAACCACATGGCAGCAGTCCGTACTGTATGCAAGGTCGATCAGGCGAGGAATCCCGAAAGGTTCCAGCTTTTCAACCTCCATATTTACCAAACCTTTGAAAGAAGTGATTTGCCTCTCATCCAGTTCCGAGAGCTTCTGTGCCAGTGCGTTGAGTTCACACAACTCATCTTCACCTGTTAGGAATGGCTCCAGCTCTGAGAAGCTGTGGTATTCTTCAATTTCCCAATACAGTTCGCTTGCATCTTTGACACGGCATTTGTCCAGCACATCCAGCAGCTCATAGGGCGTAGCGGGAAGGCACAGGGATGTGCTTCTTCCGGTATGTGCATCGCTTGCCGCAACATATACCTGAAAGATACTACGCAAGGGTCATCCCTCCCATCTGAGGGTCCTGATCCGCCAAATACTTGGCGGGATCTGCGCCGGGAACATCCCAGCCGCACATACTGCCGACCTCCATGGCTTTTCGCTGCCACATGGTCACGCCAAGCTGCTCGTTGAGCTGGTCTGCCAGCTCCACATTTCGCTCCTTGTCACCGGTATCCCACTCTGAGGGGTAATATCCGGTTTCGCCTCGTTTGATACAGATGAGGTCGCCGCTGGTCAGCAGAGTCGAGAAGCACAGCTCGGGAAGCCCCTCGGCCAGCTTCGGAGCAAAGCATTCTTCCTCTGTCTTGATGCTCCAATTTTCACTGTTCCAGAAGTGGACATAGAGTTCCGCACCGCCGTCTACGAGGATCTCCTGTTGATCGAAATGTTCACCCCAGCCGTCTGCCTGTCCGCTGATGTAATTGGTCAGGGTGGTCATTTCCTTCGGTGTCAGCGTTCCAATGACCTTGCACTCTGCCACGCCCCAGAGTCGACCGTCTCTTTCCTCCACAGTGAACACAACGGAGCGCACCTTGTCATTTACGGAGTCTACTTCGTGGTACCAGTGCATGATACCGCGCTCAGTTTCCTCCGGTAATCGATTTTTCAGCAGAGTCACGGTAATTTTATCCCCATACTCCCGCAACTCCCGGCCATCCAGCTCCGTGGGTTCATTGTTCATATCCCCATACTTGTTTCGCTCGTAGAGGTCAGCGGTCAGGGGCATATACAGCTTGAGGAGCGTGGGTTCGGGCGGCAGGACTGAGAAGTTGTCCTCACCAGTGACCAGCCCGAGGCTGCTCCCGTTGTCCCACTTGACATGGAAGGTACCGATGTCATCGATATGCTCCAGTGTTCCCATCGTGCCGGGAGGCACAGGTTGGTATGGGTCCTTCATTTCTCTGAGCCTGATTCTGGAGCCCTTGGGGTACTGCTGGCGGAGAAAGTTCAGCCATTCCTTTGAAATACGCTCCATCTCACATTCCTCCAAATTGCATTTCTATTTTTTCATCAGGCGCGTCACCCTCTGCGATTTCTCCACTTACCGAAGTGATGTTGACATATTCTCCGATAATATCCAGGGCCTTATGGTAGCTATCCGATCCGTAGATGCGGCCACACATCTCCTTTGCCTGGTAGGCAAGGCCGTTTTGCTGCAGGGTTCGGGAGGCGATGCCCATTAGATTAAAGATATTGCCGTCCTGCCCAATCAACGGACAATCCGGCTTCTGCGTTTTTTCTGTACCGGAAACGAATCCGCCCAGCCGATTGGGAACATAGTCCGACAGCCATGTGCCGCCAAAATTACCGTGCGTCTGGAGCCGCCACATGGCGAGTTTACCTGCATTGAGCTTGACATCATCACAGAATGGGAAAAGCAGACAGGCCATACCTTCATGCTCAAAGGTTGAGCAGTCGTGAAATCTTGTGCCATTCAGGAGAATACCGTCCTCCGTAAGCATATTGTTGATGCCATCCACCCACTCATCCAGACTGCCGCCACAGCCCAGAAGGATCAATCCTTCCGAACCATTCATACGGCGGAGGTCATCTATGGAAATCGTTTTTACACTCATAGCTGCATTCCTCCCATTGCTGTCTCTTGTTCGGGCTGTTCTTCATAATCTTCCAACTTGCGGGGGTTCGCCTCACCATACAGGTCATAGACCATGTCATCTACCGCCTTGCGCACCTCCGAGTCGCTGGTCAGTGTTTCAAAGCGGAAGCCGCTGGTGTCGCGGTAGGGCAGCTCCTCTTTGACCGCCTTGAGATATTCCACAGGATCGGTGTACTCGATCTGCTCCCCATTGGCAAAAGTGACCCGCCCGATAAGCTGCTTCTGCGCCTGCTTATCGAAGCAGGCGAGGTACGCCTGATAGTCGCCCTCTATGGGATTGCACCGCAGAAGGTAGCGGTATCGCTCGGTTTCCACGGCGTAGCCGTAGTTCTGGGTGCAGATGCCTCCATCAATAGCTCCGCCGTGGTCATAGCAATAGCTGCGCATGGCGGAGAGGTCTTGGAGGACGCTCTCCCGAAGCTGCCCGACCACCTCGCCAAGCTCGGCTTTGAACTCGGGGGAGTTCAGCTCCTCCGCACCTCTCGAATGCCAGGTGTGCCAGAACTCCTTGCCTCCGTGCCCAAAGTCTATGCGGACATGGCCGATGGCGCCAAGCGCCTCGTCTTGCTCCGGCGTCTGGGCATAGAAAAGCCCCGCCTCCTCGGGAGAAGCAGGGCGTATCAGATATTTTTGAGGGTTTTCGGGAACAGGCAGGTTATGACAGGTGCAGAACTCAGCGAGGGTCATGTACTCATCTAAAAAGTCCGCCTGATCTTGGATATACCTTCTATCCCCGTCATCGCATAAGGAGATTTCCTCCGGTGAGAGAATGGTTCCAGCGTGATTGACGATTACCCTCTGCTCTATGGTGCAGAATTCACCGGGGTCATAGTCACTTCCCCGAATTTCATATCGGTACCATCCTTTGGGGACTGTAGCTTGTTCTACACGGGCGGTCGTGAACAGTACCGGTTTGCCGAAGAGCTCGATATGCTCATACTCCTCGGTCATTGCATTTGCCAGCATTTTTATCAGCTCCTTTTCATTGGGTAGCTACAATGACTACCACAGTTTTCGCTGGAAGTCTACTGAAAGATTTGCCCCTGCTGCTCAGACGGGAACGGTTCGTTGAGGCGGCGTATCAGACCAAACTCGGTCTGCCGGACGCCGTCCTCTGCCATCATAGCTTCACCGAATCGCTCAAAGTCCATATAGCCATCAATGGTGTCAATGACCTCCTCGTCTGCGCCGATGCGGCGGAGGACGCTCTGCCCGTATTCATAGGTGCCCTCAGCGATCCGCTCATAATCGCCTATGTGATAGGCAATTTCGAGAGCCTCCTGAAATGTGGACGATTCCTCCACGCATAGAGCCGAGAGGTATTTCATCAGGTCGCCGTCGGTTTCCATCATGCCCTCGATCTCCAAAGCCAGCTTATCTGCATCCACGACGGAGATGCAGTCCCTCGGCAGAAGCCCCTCCAGATATGGGATCGCACATTCCAGCCCTGTCAGCTCCATTTCACAGAATTCATCGACCTGAAGCCGCCTGCGGGCCGTGTCCAGCCATGCATCCGTGGCGGGGAGCTTCAGAACGCACTGTCTGCCGCCTGCCTGAAGGTGGGCGGTAAAGACCGCCTTTCTGTCGGCGTCCAACTTCGGCTCCGCATCCTTGCGCCGGACATATCCGAAGGGGCTGTATGCACCTCCGAAGTTTGCATAGTATTCTGCTCCTACACTGGCATAATTGATATAAGACCGCAGGTGTTCGGGCAAATCGATATATCCCGTATCAACCAGAAAGACGCCCAACTCCCTGTCAGAGCAGACATTTGGTAGAAAGGTGTAGGCATCCAGACTGCCGGCAATAGACAGCACATCGTCCAGACCGTTGACGCTCTCAGCGTCCAGTGCGCCGGAAAATATCTGCTGTTCCCGAGAGTCCATGGCACTGATTTTTTCCGCCAGAAGGTTCAGCTTCACAATGGCGTCCGGTGTGCTGAGATCTGTATTTGTGATGTAGCCTTCAAGGTTGCGAACCACACAGGCCACTTCCAGAATCCTGGTGCCTGCGGCATCCGTGCTGATGGAATCCAACCACGCAAAGGCTTCCCCGACCTCTCCGGGGGAGGCGGGAAAGCCCAGATGGACTCCCTCACGGTGACCGCCGCGGGTCAGGTGTAAATTAAACATTGATAGTTCCTCCGATCACATGGATTGTTCAAATACTTCGCCCTGTTCCTGCACAGGGGCGATATCCAGAAGGTGCTTTGGGTCTACGATAACCTCTGCCTCGTTTCTGCCCAGAAAGACGGCACAGATATGTTCTTTGGGGATCTGTGTCTCGTAGACCGTGCCATGCTCACCAAAACGGTGGGCAAACCATTCGGCAATGTCCCTATTCAGTGTCCAGGAGAGTGCTTTCACATTTTGGGCGTTATAGGTCGTTACCCCACGGTAGACCGTGACCACATCGTCCAGACCGCAGAAAAGCCCGTATTCCTCCTCGTCCATCAGCTTTTGCGGGTCAACGGAGCGAAACAGGGACAGCAGCTCCCGCTTGCTCAAATTGGGGTCGGCGTTTGGCGCTTCCGTGATGATCCACGCCTGAGACAGAAACAGCGCCGTATCCTGTTCCGACAGGAAAGGCGCCGCGTGTTTCAGAAATGCCAGCTTATATGGATTGGTGATCATTTGGAAAATCTCAAAGGGCTTTTCCGCATTATCGATCAGCCGCCCACACTGTTCCCGCCATACACGAAGGGATGTGGGGTCGCTTGTCAGGTCGGCCACGGTTATATTGCCGTCCTCTTTGCGAATCCCCACAATGCCATTGTCGGTGAATGGGTGTTTGACCACCAGTGGGGATATTTTTGTGGGCTCGATGTCCAGTTCAAGAAAGGTATGGGCCAGGACTTTTAGCTTTCTGAGGTCAGTTTCTGCCGGACGGTTTCGCTTCGATGCCATCACTGCAGCCCGCCCATCTGAAAGTCCTGCTCTGGGGAGTCAGCCATCAGCTCGTCCAAACCTAAAGTCCCATGATAGGAGATATACCCGTTCTCAACGAACTGCCCCTGCTCCTGACTCATCCGCTGCTTTGCATAGCCTGCAAAGTCGTAGAAGCCCTCCAGATTGTCATCGTAATCGAAGCGCCCGGACTCCTGGATCATGTACTTGCCGTACTCCTCTGGGGTCTTGACCTTGAGGATGAACTCAAACAGCTCCAGATTCTCCGCCAGATGCTTTACCTGCATAGCGCTCTGCGGCTGGGCGAAGGTGATGGCAGCACCAAATTTTATCAGTTCGTTGTGTTTAAGGGCGGCAATAGCTCTGCACATCTCATTCAGGGCGGTCAGGCTTTCTTGCTCTAAATTGGGAACGCAGCCCAGGTTTTGCACGAAAATCGAATCGACCTTAAAGCGAATCTGTTCCACATCTCCTGTCTTTCCCCTGGCAAGGGCGTGTTCAAGCTGCCGGTCTGTCATAGGGAGGCAGAGAAGCGTCATATTCTCCACATCCTCCGGCTCGGAAAGCGGGGTCGCCTCTAACACCAACGGATGAATATCGTACAGATATGGCGGGAACGGACCCCCACGGTACAGCGGCTCCAGCTCCATGCCGTTGTCGTAGACCACACCATAGGGCGTGACAACACCTGTACCACTGTCGATCAACAGGAGGGCGGTTTCTTCACCGTCCAGATTCTCCAATTCCTCCGTGCTGGCACAGCCGCCGTTCAGGTTCATATAGTGATCTTTGCCGATCCGTTCCAAATCAGAGAAGTCAGTGATCACTGTTGCCTGCTGGCAACAGAAAGTCAGGTTGATGAAATCCTTGATGTCAGTCAGATCGAGCTTTTTCGCCATCGCCTGGAATTGGTCATCCTCGCATCCTGCAGTGAAGCTGTCCAGCCGCTTGGCCAAATAGTCCAGCTCATCCACATTGACATATTGACCTTCGAGAGCTTTCAGCACCGGCCAATCAGAGATAATGGTTTCCACATAGCAATCTTGCTTGACAGCATCACCCATTTGTTGTTCGGTCAGCAGACCTATGGAATGGTCGTATTCATCCTGCGCTAAAGGGAAGGGGATCGTCACAACTCCCAGTACGATACGGTCTGAGTTGCAAAGAACAGCTTGGAAAATCGGTTTTGTCATAGGTTATTTGCTCCTTTCTTGAGTAGATGGATCAACTCATTCACCCTTGGCGAAGGGGTGATTCTTTTTCTCTCTGGAATTTCGCCCATAGACTATAGGCTTTTTCCTCGGCGGTGGATTATCCCGGCCCCCTCTGTCTGGGGACATCATCATGCGCTCGTACTTCTCGTACTTTGTGCCGCTCATAAAATACTTTGCCATCTCTGCTCCTTTCCGGCCACGCTCCGAAAGGCAGCAAAAAAGGCCACTGTCCCTCTCGGAACACGGCCAATGTAAAGTAATTATAGTTGCTGAGTCATGCCGGTGATATCTACCCCGTTTTGGACGCTTAGTTCAGCCTCGTTGGATTTATAAACGAGCTCATTTAAGTCGGGGACTGTTCGTTCTATCTGGGCAGCAGTATCTTTCAGAATTTGTTCTCTCTCTGCGGTTAGAGGATATTCACTCTCCAGCGTTTCATGGATGGAGCGGTAGATTTCCGTGAGCTGCTCGTCACTGAAGAGCTGCTCCGAAGGAAGCAGGCCGGAGCGGATGGTGAAGTCCTGCTTGGCGGCATCGTAATCATCTCCATAGTAGTGTCCCTGCCACAGAGAAGTATGGTTCTGCACCCATTCCCAGGTAACGAACTCCATTCCAAACCTTGTCTGGTGTCCTGCCAGAACCACATTGTTGAATTCCGCCAGCGCACGGTAGTCACCGTCCAGACCGCTGGCTTTGATTTGGGGTGCTTGTTCCATGAATTTCATATATTCTTTACTGTGCTCCATTTTGAATTCCTCCGTTTCAATTTTTATAGGGATGCGAACCCTGCACGGTATGTTTTCAATGAATTATTCGAGCGTTCTATCGAGGAGAAAAAAGTTGTGATGAAAAATTGAGATGATGCGAACCGGAAGGGGAGCGACTGAGCTACTGCCCTTCAAAACAAAAGCTTTCTCATAGTAAAAATGGGCACAAGAAAAGGCCGTGAAATCATTGATTTCACGGCCTTTTTTGTGGTGGACTCGAAGGGATTCGAACCCTCGACCTCTCGGATGCGAACCGAACGCTCTCCCAACTGAGCTACGAGCCCAAATGACGGTATTTTATTGTGATTTAGGGCCTGCTTAGCGTACCGCTTGCTCTCCCAACTGCGCTACAGGCCCATATTGCTTAAAGCCTATCTATTATAGCAGTAAAATCAAAACCTGTAAAGAGCTTTTTCAAAAATCGCTCCGGAAAAAATTGATTTCTATGGTTGATAAATTCGGGAAAATGTAGTATCATATTTTTGTATCTGCCTGTCCATGGCCGAAATCTTCCGGCCTGAGGCAAGACCGCGCTAACCGGGGAGATAGCGGTGCCCTGTACCTGCAATCCGCTACAGCAGGGGCGAATCCCGGCCCCCGGAGCCGCGCTGTGTCGTCTGACCCAGATGTGCAGTGATGAAGGATCGGTCCCGCGCAACGTTCGCCCGTGAACCGTGTCAGGCGGGGAACCGAGCAGCACTAAGCGGAATCGAGCGTGTGCCGTGGGCGTGCCGCTCCCGAGCCGGCTATCTGGGTAACGGGCATAGCGTGTGTTTCAAAGGCCGGTGCGCGGTCTTGCCGCAGGCCGGAGACGGGGAAGAAGGGGAGGACCTTTCTTCCTCGTCCCTTATTTAAAGAGGTGATTGCAGTGTATCAAGCCCTTTACCGAAAGTGGAGACCCCGCACCTTTGACGATGTGGTGGGCCAGAGCCATATCACCGATACCCTCAAGCGTCAGGTTCAGGACGGGCGTCTTTCTCACGCCTACCTGTTTACCGGCACCCGGGGCACCGGCAAGACCACCTGCGCCAAAATTTTGGCCCGGGCAGTGAACTGCGAGCATCCGGTGGACGGCAATCCCTGCAACGAGTGTGCGGCCTGCCGGGGCATTGAGGACGGCTCGGTGATGGACGTGCTGGAGTTGGACGCCGCCTCCAATAACGGCGTAGACCAGGTCCGTGCTCTTCGGGACGAGGCGGTCTATTCTCCCGCCGCCGTCCGCAAGCGGGTGTACATCGTGGACGAGGTCCATATGCTCTCCACCGCCGCCTTCAACGCCCTTCTGAAGATTTTGGAGGAGCCCCCCGAGCACCTCATGTTCATCCTGGCCACCACCGAGCTCCACAAGGTCCCCGCCACCATCAAATCCCGCTGTCAGCAGTTTGCCTTCAAGCGGATCTCCCCCCTGGACATCGCCGGGCGGCTCAAGATTGTGGCCCGGGAAGAGGGCATCCCTCTGACCAATGAGGGGGCCGCTCTGCTGGCCCGGCTGGCCGACGGCGGAATGCGGGATGCCCTGTCCCTGCTGGACCAGTGCGCCACCGGATCAGAGGGCGCGGAGCTGGGGGAGCAGGAGATTTTGGACTCCCTGGGCCTTGCGGGCAATGTGGAGACCGCCGCTTTGATGAACGAGATCGCCGCCCATGACGCCGGCGCCGCCCTGGAGCGGCTGGACAGGCTCTATGCCGCCGGCAAAGATGTGGGCAGTTTGTTGAACGAACTTTCGTCCTTGACCCGGGACCTTCTCATCCGCAAAACCGCTCCCAGGGGGGGCAGCGCCCTGCTCACGGGGGGCTATGATGAACAGAGCCTTCGGGGCCTGGACCAGGCTTTGACGAGTCCCCGGCTGGCCCAGATGCTGGGCCAGATCCAGTCCACCACCGCTGATCTGGGCCGCAGTGCCAACCGGCGGGTGGATGCGGAATTGTGCCTCATCCGTCTTTGTGACGAGACGCTGGACGATTCTCCCGCCGGACTCAACGCCCGGCTTTCCCGGTTGGAGGAGCTGGCCTCCGGCGGCGGATTTTCCGCTCCTCCGGCTCGGCCTGGGGTAAAGCCGGAGGCACCCCGGACTGCCCCGGCTCCCACGCCCCCCCAGACCCCTGCGGCGCCCCCCAAAGAGGAGGACTTGCCCCCCTGGGACATGGAGCCGCCCCCTGCGCCCCAAGAGCGGGTGGCCCCGACACGGGAGCAAGCCTCGGCAGTACAAACACAGGAGCCGCCTGCGGAGCGGAAGGCTCCTTCTGAAGTCCCGGCGTCCCAACCACCGGCATCAACTGCGGCGGTGGGGGATTTCTGGCCCGGCATGGTGGCAAGTCTCAAGGGCCGCATCCCCATGGGGGAGTATAGCTTCCTCTCCAACCCCGCCATGGTGAAGGGGGCCATCGACGGTCCCGTCCTGACCCTGTGGACACAGAGCGATTTCGTGAAGAATATGATCTCCAAGCCGGGTATCCTGGCGGCCATCGACAAGGCGGCCAAGCTGCTGCCCGGCGCACCCTACCGGGTGACGGTAACGGTGGGTGTACCCCCGGTGCAAACGGCTCTGGCACCCCGGGAGAAAGAGCATGACAATCTGGATGACCTGCTTGCCGGGGAGTTCAGCGACATTATTACGGAGGAGTGAGCGAAAATGGCGAAGGGATTCAACAGCCGCGGCTTTGGAGGTAAAGGTATGGGCGGCATGGGAGGCATGGGCGGCGGCATGAATATGAACATGATGAAGCAGGTTCAGAAAATGCAGCAGGACATGGCCAAGATGCAGGAGGAGCTGGCGGCGAAGACCTACACGGCCCAGGCGGGCGGCGGCGCGGTCACCGCTGAAGTCAACGGCCAGCATCAGCTTTTGGGCGTGACCATTGACCCTGACGTGCTGGATCCTGACGACGTGGAGATGCTTCAGGACATGGTGGTGGCCGCTGTCAACGAGGCCATGCGCACCGCCGAGGCGGACGCCGCCGCTTCCATGCAGGCCATCACCGGCGGCCTGGGGCTGTAAAAAGAATAGAAAACCGTTTCAAACCACAAAATATTTTTGAAAGGGGAACCAAAGATGAGCGCATCCAAGGTCCATTTTACCGACTTCCGCGTGCCTGTTGGCACCAGCCAGCTGGAAAAGCTCCGCCGGCTCATCGACCGGGCGGGCCTGGGCACCATGGATCTCAACAACAAGTTCGTCTGCATCAAAATGCATTTCGGCGAGCCGGGCAACCTCACTTTCCTGCGGCCCAACTACGCCAAGGTGGTGGCCGACTACGTCAAGAGCAAGGGGGGCATCCCCTTCCTCTGCGACTGCAACACCCTCTATGTGGGCCGGCGGAAGAACGCCATCGAGCACATGGACGCCGCCTATGAGAACGGCTTTTCCCCCTTCTCCACCGGCTGCCAGATCATCATTGGCGACGGCCTCAAGGGTACCGACGACGTGGAGGTGCCCGTGGTGGGCGGCGAGTACGTAAAGATGGCCAAGATCGGCCGGGCGGTGATGGACGCCGATGTGTTCATCTCTCTGACCCACTTCAAGGGCCACGAGTCCACCAGCTTCGGCGGCGCCATCAAGAACATCGGCATGGGCTGCGGCAGCCGGGCGGGCAAGATGGAGCAGCATAACTCCGGCAAGCCCATCGTCCACCCGGAAACCTGCGTGGGTTGTCACGTCTGCGCCCGCCACTGCGGCCAGGACGCCATCTCCTACGGCTCCGACGGCAAGGCCATCATCGACCATGACAAGTGCGTGGGCTGCGGCCGCTGCATCGGCGCCTGCAACTTTGACGCCATCGAGAACCCCGACTGGTCCAGCAACCGGATGCTGAACCTGAAAATGGCCGAGTACGCCAAGGCGGTGGTGGATGGCCGTCCCTGCTTCCACATCAGCCTTGTCCGGGATATCTCCCCCAACTGCGACTGCCACGGGGAGAACGACGTGCCCATCCTGCCTGACGTGGGTATGTTCGCCTCCTTCGACCCGGTAGCCCTGGACCAGGCCTGTGTGGACGCCTGCCTGAAGCAGACGCCCCTTCCCGGCGGCCAGTTGGCCCGGATCATGGCCCAGCCCGGCTTCTTCGACAAGGGCGACCATTTTGTCAACAGCGGCGAGGGCACCGAGTGGAGAAGCTGCCTGGAGCACGCCGAGGAGATCGGCGTCGGTACCCGGGAATACGAGCTGGTGGAGATGTGACCTCTCCAAAGGAAAGGAAGGAACCGGTATGGATTTGAAAGAGATTTTGTCCCACTGCGACCACACGCTTTTGAAGCAGGAAGCCACCTGGGAGCAGATCAAGGAAGTCTGCGACGACGGCGTGAAGTTCGGCTGCGCCAGCGTCTGCATTCCGCCCGCCTACGTGAAGCGGGCCCAGGAGTATTTGGGGGATAAACTGAAGGTCTGCACCGTCATCGGCTTCCCCAACGGCTACTCCACCACCGCTGTTAAGGTTTTTGAGACCGAGAACGCCATCCGCCACGGCGCCGATGAGATCGACATGGTCATCAACATCGGCTGGGTGAAAAGCCAGCGCTGGGACCGCATTTTGGAGGAGATCAAGGCCGTGAAGCAGAGCTGCGGCGGCCGGATTTTGAAGGTCATCATCGAGACCTGCCTTCTCACCGAGAAGGAGAAGATCAAGATGTGCGAGATCGTCACCGAGTCGGGGGCCGACTATATCAAGACTTCCACCGGCTTCTCCACCGCCGGGGCTACCCGGGAGGACGTGAAGCTTTTCAAGGAGCACGTGGGCCCCAACGTGAAGATCAAAGCCGCCGGCGGCATCTCCAGCCTCCAGGATGCCGAGGACTTTATCAACCTGGGCGCCGACCGCCTGGGCACCTCCCGCATCGTCAAGCTTGCCCAAGGACAACAAGGCGCGGGGTATTAAGTGGACAAAACAACCGTCCCCTTGTCTCTTAATGAGGTGAACAAAGTGACTGATTGGATTCACAAAACAAAAACCACAAAGCATGAGGTGTATTACTCGATAGAGTCTTCTAAACATTGGACGGTTATGGGAACACGAACCCACAATTTATTTCAATGTGAATTTGAGGTATATTTGGATGGTGTACTTCAATATTCCATGAAACAAGTTAGTGCAGTTAAGCAATTTATATCTGTGATTCCGCTTGTATCCTTGTTTTGGGAAAATCCATTTGTTATATTCAAAGATGGTACGGCGTATGCTCCATCAAAGCGTCGCACGAAATTGTTTGGTATGGGGAAGTGGGACTTCGATTTTGAGGGGTCCACATACCAAGTCAGCCTTTCCCCGAAGGGTGATCATTCGCTTGTCAAAGATGGAATACCGATTGCTGTCTATCATCGCCGAGGAATTGCCAGTCATCCTGCGTGCTTTACCGTTGAGTACATAGATGAAGTTGCGAATCGCCCAGATATCATTATGCTTTTTGCCGCTTTTGTAGAAAACTATGTATATATGGATAGAGGAAGCAAGTATGGGGCAAGATAATTGAACACACGGGACGGTTCTTTTGTGATAACTGACTGACTCACCAAGGGCGGGGTGCGAAAATGCACCCCGCCTTTTTGCACCTAATCATGCAACTATGACATTTCTGTTACAATTTTCCGCTGGATGTACCGTTTCGTACAACACTTTGGGGTGTTTTCGCGTATATGTGGAGGGATTTTTTCTCATCGACGGTTCTGCGGTTTTATCTTTCTTTCCTGACGGTTTTATGTTAAAATAGACCTACCATTTCCCGAGCAAGGAGAGCGTGCGTATGTGGGCTGAAAACAGTGTTTTCTATCAGATATACCCTCTGGGCTTCTGCGGCGCCCCCAGGGAGAACGACGGCGTTGCCGCAAGCCGCATTTCCAAGATATCCGACTGGGCGGAGCACATCCAAAAGCTGGGGGCCAACGCCCTCTACCTGGGTCCCGTCTTTGAAAGCGACCGCCACGGCTACGACACCCGGGACTACCGGACCATCGACTGCCGCCTGGGCACCAATGCCGACTTCAAGGCGGTTTGCGACACCCTTCACGCCCAGGGCATCAAAGTGGTGCTGGACGGGGTGTTCAACCATGTGGGCCGGGGCTTTTGGGCTTTCCGGGACGTGCAGGAAAAGAAGTGGGACTCCCCCTATAAAGACTGGTTCCACATCAACTTCGACGGCAACTCGAACTACAACGACGGCTTCTGGTATGAGGGCTGGGAGGGCCATTTCGAGCTAGTGAAGCTGAACCTTAGAAATCCGGCGGTGGTGGATTACCTGCTGGACTGCGTGAAGTTCTGGGTGGAGGAGTTCGGCATCGACGGCCTGCGGCTGGACGTGGCTTACTCCCTGGAGCCGGATTTCATCTACCGCCTGCGCGCCTTCTGCGACGGCCTGAAGCCCGACTTCTTCCTGGTGGGGGAGACCCTTCACGGGGACTACAACCGCTGGACGGGGGAGGGCCAGCTCCACTCTTGCACCAACTACGAGTGTTACAAGGGCCTCTATTCCTCCCTCAACTCCATGAACCTTTTTGAGATCGTCCACTCCTTAAAGCGCCAGTTCGGTCCCGAGCAGTGGACGCTGTACAAAGGCAAGCACCTCATGTGCTTTGTGGACAACCACGACGTGACCCGGGCCGCCAGCATTCTCCAGAACAAGGCCCACCTGCCCCTCCTCTACGGCCTTCTTTTCGGGATGCCGGGCATCCCCTGCCTCTACTACGGCAGTGAGTGGGGTACGGAAGGCGAAAAGTCCTGGGGGGACGACGCACTCCGGCCCAGCTTTGACGCGCCGGAGTGGAACGGCCTTACCGATACCATCGCCGCTATGGCAAAGGCCCACCGGGAGAGCGAAGCCCTCTGCTGGGGCGATTTCCACGACCTTCTCCTCACCAATAAGCAGACCGTCTTCCAGCGGCAAAGCGAACACGAGCGGGTGCTGGTGGCGGTGAACGCCGATTCGGAGCCCTACTGGGCCCACTTTGACGCCGGCTGCGGCCGGGCGGTGGATCTCATCACCGGACAGGAGCACGACTTCGGCGGCGGCAGCGAGCTGCCCCCGTACAGCGTGTATTTTTGGAAATGCGAATGAGGGAATAAACGCTTTCGCACACACAAAAGAAAGGAGGGACCACCCATGTTAAAGCTGCTCTTAGGCCGGGCCGGCACCGGCAAGACCACCGCCATCCTGCAAACCATGGCCCGGGAGGGGGAGCGCCGCCCCCAGCTCCTCATCGTTCCCGAGCAGCACTCCCACGACGCCGAACGCAGGCTCTGCGCCGTGGCGGGCAACCGGGTGAGCCTCCATGCCGAGGTCCTCTCCTTTACCCGCCTTGCCAGCCGGGTATTCTCGGTGGCGGGGGGGATCGCGGAACCCACCCTGGACGCCGGCGGGCGGCTCCTCCTTATGGATGTGGCTCTCAAGTCGGTGTCCGACCAGTTAAAGGTTTACGCCCGCCCTTCCCGGAAGCCCCAGTTCCTCTCACAGCTTGCCGCCACCGTGGACGAGTGCAAGTCCGCCGCCATCACCCCCGCTCAGCTTCTGGAGGTGGCGGAGGCAGTGGAGGGGGAGGCGGGAGACAAGTTCTTTGACCTGTCCCTCATCCTGGGGGCCTACGAAGCCTACTGTGCCCAGCGGGGCGCCGACCCCAGAGACAAGCTGACCCGGCTGGCCCACGCCCTGGACGACCATCCCTGGGCCAAAGACCGGGACATTTACCTGGATTCCTTCACCGATTTCACCGCCCAGGAGCGGCAGGTGCTGGAGCGGCTTTTGAAGCAGGCAAATTCGGTGACGGTGGCTCTCACCTGTGACCGACTGGAGGGCGGCGAGGAGGATATCTTTGCCCCCGCCCGCCGCACCGCACAGCGTTTGGCGGAGCTTGCCCGCCGCCTGGGGGTGCCCTGCGAGGCGGAGGTACGTCTTACTGCGCCGGACCGCTCTCCCGGCCTCCGGGCGGTGGAGGGAGAGCTTTTTGAGCCGGAAATAAGCCCCCAGTCAGGCGCGCCTGAGGACATAGAGCTTTACCGGGCCACCGCCCCCTACGCCGAGGTGGAGCGGGCCGCCGGCGAGCTTGCCCGGCTTTGCCGGGAGAGGGGCTGCCGCTACCGGGACCTGGCCGTCACCGCCCGGAGCATGGAGGTGTACGGCCCCCTTATCGACCTTATTTTCCCCCGGTACGGCCTGCCGGTGTTCCTCAGCCGGATGGACGATGTACTTCAAAAGCCCATCCTGGCCCTCGTTACCGGGGCGCTGGATACGGTGGCGGGGGAGTACCGTTACGAGGACGTGTTCCGCTACCTGAAAACCGGCCTCACCGGCCTTTCTCTGGATGAGGTGGACCGGCTGGAAAACTACGTTCTCAAATGGGACCTGCGGGGGAGTGTCTGGACCCGGAAAAAGCCCTGGGACAAGCACCCGGAGGGCTACGCTCAGGAGTGGACCGACGTCCAGCGGGACCTGGTATCCGAGCTGGACAGCCTGCGCCGCCGGGTTTCCGGTCCTCTGGAGGGCCTGCGGCTGGCGGAGAACAAAACGGGGGAGGGCCTGGCCCTTGCCCTCTACGCCTTCTTGGAGGAGATCAGCCTTGCCGCCCGGCTCACCGACCGGGCGGAGGAACTGCGCCGGAGCGGCGACGCCGCCCTGGCCGCCGAGTATGAGCAGCTCTGGGCCATTCTCTGTTCCGCTCTGGAGCAGTGCGCCGACCTTCTGGGGGGGACCCCCATGGACTGGGAGGAATTTTCCCGGCTCTTCAAGCTGGTTTTGTCCCAGTATCAGGTGGGCGCCATCCCCGTGTCCCTGGACCGGGTGACGGCGGGGGAGATGCCCCGCCTGGCCCACAAGCACTGCAAGGTTTTATATATCCTGGGGGCCGATGACGGCAGTATCCCCGCCGCCGCGCCCTCTCCGGGCCTTTTGGGGGATGAGGACCGGTCCCTGCTGGCTTCCTTTGGCCTGGAATCGGCCCCCCAGCTTTCCGACAAGCTGTGGCGGGAAATGACCATCGTTTATGAGACCTGCGCCCTGCCCTCGGAGCGGCTCATCGTCAGCTATCCCATGTCAGGCCCCGACGGCGGGGAACGGCGGCCCTCCTTCCTGGTGAAGAAGCTGCGGACCCTGTTTTCTGACCTTCCCCTGGTGGACGAGCGGACCTTGGGAGATTCCTTCCGCCTCACCGCTCCCCGGCCCGCGTTGGAGCTGGCCTCCCGTCCCGGCGTGGGGGAGGCCTTGAAGGCTCTGCCCGGCTACGCCCCTCTGGTGGAGCGGCTGGAGCGGGCCGCCCGGCTGGAGCGGGGCAGCCTGACCCGCCCGGCGGTGGAAGCCCTCTATGGCCGCCGGGTGCCCATGTCCGCTTCCCGAATGGACAAATATAAGTCCTGCCACTTCTCCTACTTCATGCAGTACGGCCTGGGGGCCAAGGCCCGGAAGAGCGCCCAGTTTGCCGCTACGGATTATGGCACCTTCGTCCACTATGTCTTGGAGCACATTCTCCGCCGGCGGCAGGACAAGGAGATCCCCACCCGGCAGCAGGTGTCGGCGGTGGTCAAACAGTATGTGGAAGAAAGCCTGGGCGGCCTGGAGAGCGAGACGGCCCGGTTCCGCTACCTCTTTGGGCGGCTGGAAAAGACGGTCTACGCCGTGGTGAAGAACGTCTGTGAGGAGCTGAACGCCTCCGACTTCCAGCCCATCAAATTTGAGCTGGGCTTTGGCAAGGGGAAAGACTTGCCACCTGTGGAATTTACCGTGGATGGGGTCACCGTTTCGGTGTCCGGTATCGTGGACCGGCTGGACGCCTGGGAAAAGGACGGGCGGCTCTACCTGCGGGTGGTGGATTATAAGACGGGCCGCAAGTCTTTTGACCTGACAGACGTGTGGAACGGCCTGGGGCTTCAGATGCTCCTCTACCTCTTTACCCTGAAGGAGGAGGGCCGGGCGCTCTTTGACGGCAAAGAGCTGATCCCTGCCGGGGTTCTCTACCTGCCTGCCCGGGACGTGCCCGTTTCGGGGAGCCGGACCATGAGTGAGGAGGAGCGGCAGAAAGAAGTGGACAAGCAGCTCCGCCGGAAAGGCCTGGTGCTGGAGGACGGGGAGGTCCTTTCCGCCATGGAGCACGGGGAGGACTTCCGGTTCCTGCCTCTGAAGGTAAAGCGGAGCGGTGAGATCACCGGGGAGGCCCTGGTGAGCGCCGAGCGGCTGGGCAAGTTGGAACAGCATACCCGGCAGATATTGAACGACATTGCCGCCGAGCTGGCCGCCGGCAACATTGCCGCCGACCCCTTCTGGCGGGGCCCCCGGCAAAACGCCTGCCAGTGGTGCGAATATGCCGCCGCCTGCCAGTTCCGGGAGGGCGTGGGCGGCGACAAACGCCGCTGGCTTCCCAAGGTGGACGCGGAGGAGTTCTGGCAGCATTTAGAGGAAAAAGAGGAGTAAAGGGAGGAGGTGTCCGCCATGGCCTTTCAACTGACCCCCCAGCAGCACGCCGCGGTCCATGACCGGGGCGGCGGTCTGCTGGTCTCCGCCGCCGCAGGCTCGGGCAAGACCCGGGTGCTGGTGGAGCGCCTTCTCAGCCGGGTGGAGGCCGGGGCGGACATTGACCGGTTCCTTGTCATCACCTACACCAAGGCAGCCGCCGCCGAATTGCGGAGCCGTATCGTCTCCGAGCTCAGCGAGCGTCTTTCTCAGCGGCCCGGAGACGCCTTTCTCCGCCGCCAGTCGGTGCTGGTCTACAAGGCGCAAATTTCCACCATCGACGCCTTCTGTGCCCAGTTCCTTCGGGAGGAGGGCCACCGGCTGGACCTGGACCACGATTTCCGCCTTTTGGACGAAAACGAGGCCCAGATGCTTTTGGAGGACGCTTTGTCCGAGGTGCTGGAAAAGCGGTACGAGACGTTGGAGCCGGGCGGGGATTTCGCTTTGCTGGTGGACACCATGTCCGACGGCCGGGACGATGCCCGGCTGGTGCAGATGGTCATTGATATCCGGGGCCGCATCCAGAGCCATCCCGACCCCAATGCCTGGCTTCGGGAACAGGAGGCGGCTTTCTCCCTCGCGGGGGTCGCTGATGCCGGGGAGACCGTCTGGGGCCGGGTCCTGCTGGCAGATGTCCGCCGTCAGGCAAGCTATTGGGCCGGACGGATGGTCGAGGCCTTGGATCTATGCCAGGGGGACGGGGTGCTGGAAAAGGCCTATGGCAGCAGCCTTGCGGCCACGTACCAGGACCTGCTTGCCCTCGTGGAGGCGGCGGACCGAGGCTGGGATGCCGCCGGAGAGCGGGCGGAGATCGCCTTTCCCCGGGCGGGCAGCTCCAAAGACTGTCAGGACCCCGCCGCCCTGGAGCGGGTCAAGGCCCTCCGGGACACCTGTAAAGACCGGATGAAGAAGCTGGCCGAGGGCTTCCAGGACAATTCCGCCGCCCTGCTCAGCGACATGAAAACCGTCTATCCCGCCATCCGGGGGCTGTTCGCTTTGATCCGGGACGTGGAGGAGGCCTTCACCGCCGAAAAGCGCCGCCGGGGTGTGTTGGATTTCTCCGACCTGGAGCACCTCACCGCCCGGCTCCTCACTGACGAGGAGGGCCGGCCCACCGACCTTGCCTGCCGCTGGGCGGAGCGCTTCGACGAGGTGATGGTGGACGAATACCAGGACACCAACGCCGTCCAGAACGCCCTCTTCGAGGCCCTGACCAATGGCGGCCAAAACCTTTTCATGGTGGGGGACGTGAAGCAGTCCATCTACCGCTTCCGGCTGGCTGACCCCACCATCTTTTTGGAGAAATACCGCGCTTATAAGCCCCATGACGAAGCCGCTGGGGGGGAGCCCCGCCGGGTGCTCCTCTCCCAAAACTTCCGCTCCCGGCCCCAGGTGCTGGAGGGCTGTAACTACGTGTTTCGTGCCATCATGAGCGAGACCTTCGGCGAGATGGACTACACCGATGACGAAGCCCTCATCCCAGGCGGGACCTTCCCCGGTCCGGAGGAGCCCTACGCCTTGGAGCTGAACGCCCTGGACTGCTCCCTGGCCGGGGGGGACGAGGAGGAAGAACGGGGGGAAAAGCCTCCACGGGATCTTTTGGAGGCCCGCTTTGCCGCCCAACGCATCCGGGAACTGCTGGACGAGGGCTTTTCCGTCTCTGACGGGGAGGGGGGGCTTCGGCCGGTGACGGCGGGGGATATGGTTATCCTGCTCCGGTCTCCGGGCACGGTGCTCCACCATTATGCCGGGGCCTTGGGAGAGCTGGACATCCCCTGGGAGGCCGAGGGGGCGGGGGACTTCTTCGCCGCCACCGAGGTCCAGGTGGCCTTGTCCCTCCTGCGGGTGGTGGACAACCCCCGGCAGGACGTGGCCCTCATCGCGGCTCTCCGCTCGGCGGTCTATGGCTTCTCCGCCGACCGTCTGGCCCAAATTCGGGCGGGAGCGCCCAGGGAGGACTTTTATACTGCCCTCACTCTGGATGAGGGGGAGGACGCCAAAGCCTTTCTTACCGAGCTTGCCAACCTCCGCCGCCGGGCGGGGGATGAGGGCTGTGACCGCCTTCTCTGGCGGATCTACGACCAAACCAACCTGCTGGGCATTTACGGCGCCATGGATGAGGGGGAGACCCGCCGCTCCAACCTGCTGGTGCTGGCCCAACTGGCCCGGGACTTTGAAAAGACGGGCCACCGGGGGCTTTTTGGATTTCTCAGCCATCTCCAGCGGCTGGAGGAGAGCGGCCGGGGCCCGGCTCTGCCCCGGGCGGGCAGCGGCGGGGTGCGTATCATGAGCATTCACCGCTCCAAGGGGCTGGAATTTCCCGTGGTCCTCCTCTGCGGCCTGGCCCGGCAGCTCAACCGCACAGATATGCTCCAGCCCATGCTGTTCCATCCTAAATTGGGGGTGGGGCCCAAGGGGCTGGACCTGGAGCGGATGATCCAGTACTCCACCCTGGCCCGCCGGGCGGTGAGCCGGCAGATGGAGCAGGACATGGCAGCCGAGGAGCTGCGGCTCCTCTACGTGGCCATGACCCGGGCCCAGGACAAGCTGATCCTGACCTGCGCCCTCACCCGGGGGCGGCGGGACGTGGAAAAGCTGCTGCCCGCCGCCGGAGCCACTGTGGAGCCACAAGCGCTCATGGACTGCGCCAGCCCCGCCCAGTGGGTGCTGTTGCCCGTCCTGGCCCGGCCTGAGGCCAGCGTACTGCGGGAGATGGATCCGCCCCCCGCTGTGCCGGCGGATACCGACTTCGGCCCCCGGTGGGACATTCGCTGGGTGGACGCCGCCCCCTTCGTGAAACCCAAGCGCCATGTCCGCACCCGGGAGGAAACTGCCGGCGAGTCGGTGGGGGAGGATCTGGCAGCCGCCTACGGCTGGAGCTACGGCTACACCGGGGATGTGGAGCTTCCCTCCAAACTCACCGCTACCCAGCTCAAAGGCCGGGACCTGGACGAGGAGGCCGCCCAGGAGGCGGCGGAGGGCCACGCGTTGCCCATCCACCCGCCCCGGTTTGACCGGCCACGGTTCGCCTCAGAGAAGCTGGGCCTTACACCGGCCCAGAAGGGCACCGCCCTCCATCTGGTGATGCAGTACATGGACTTTGGCCGCAGCGGCAGTGTGGAGGAGGTGGCGGGGGAGATCGCCCGGCTGGTGGAGCGGCGGTTCCTCACCTTCCAGCAGGCCGAGGCGGTGGAGCCGGAGAAAATTTGGAATTTCTTTGTCTCGCCCCTGGGCCGGGAATTGACGGACAGCCCCACCCTCCGCCGGGAGTTTAAGTTCTCCATCCTCGCCCCTGCCCGGCAGTATTTCCGGGAGGCCGGGGAGGGGGAGCAGGTCCTTCTTCAGGGGGTGGTGGACTGCTATTTCGAGACCCCGGAGGGCATCACGGTGGTGGACTTCAAGACCGACCATGTCTACGGGGACGCCCTCTTGGCCCGGGCGGAGGAGTACCGGCCCCAGCTCATCGCCTACGCCCAGGCCCTTGGCGAGATCACCGGCAAGTGCGTCTGCCGGAAGGTCCTCTGGTTCTTCTCCGAAGGCCGCGGGGTGGAGCTGTAAGGCGGAGAGGACACTTTCTTCGTTTTTCATAAAACCTATCCCTTATACACGGAGAAGATTTGTGGGATTTCCGGCTTGCTTTTTTTTCGGGAAGGTCTATAATCTTCACAATCAAGGGCGTTGCCTTTTGTGTGGAGGGATCTGTTATGACAAAGGATATGACGCAGGGAAGCCCCATGAGGCTGATTCTCAGCTTTGGCGTCCCGGTGTTGCTGGGTTATCTGTTCCAGCAGTTATACAGTGTGGTGGATACCGCTATCGTAGGAAAAACCCTGGGCGGAGCGGCGCTGGCGGCGGTGGGGGCGACTGGCTCGGTGAACTTTCTGGTGGTAGGCTTTTGCTGCGGCGTCTGCGGTGGTATGGCGATCCCGGTGGCACAGCAGTTCGGGGCGGGCAATGAACGGGAGCTGCGGCGGTATATGACCAATGGGGTGTGGCTTTGTACGATCATTGGGGTTCTGTTGACCCTCTCCACCGTGGTGTTCTGCCGGGGTATCCTCACCACTATGCATACGCCCGGAGACATCTATGATCGGGCCTACCTCTACATCATCACGATCTTTGCCGGACTGCCGGCCTATTTCCTCTATAATTTTACCGCTGGGATCCTGCGTTCCCTGGGGGACAGCCGTACGCCGGTGATTTGGCTCATTATTGCCTCGGTGGTCAACGTGGTACTGGACGCGGTCTTTATTCTGACCTTCCACATGGACGTGTTCGGCGCTGCCTTTGCTACTGTCCTTTCCCAGGCTCTGGCCGGAACGGGGTGCCTGGTGCGAATGCTGCGGGGCTATCCCATTCTGAAGACGGAGAAAGCTGACTGGCGATGGGAGGGCCGTAAGATCAAAAACCTGTGTATCATGGGCTTTCCCATGGGCTTTCAATACTCCATCACCGCCATTGGCTGCGTGATGATCCAAGCCGCGGTGAATGACCTGGGTACGGTGTATGTGACCGCAGTCACGGCGGCCGGAAAGGTCTCAGGATTTCTCTGCTGCCCCTTTGACGCCATGGGCTCCACCATGGCTATATACGGCGGCCAGCATGTGGGGGCAGGCAAGCTGGAGCGGCTGAACCAGGGCCTGCGGTCCTGTGTGCTTCTGGGTCTGGGCTATTCGCTGATTGCCCTTGTGATCACCTGGTCCTTCGCGGAGCCGCTCAATATGCTCTTCCTGGACGAGGCCAGCGCTTCGCTCCTGCCCTTGGCCCGGCAGAACCTGTTGACCAACGTGGCCTTTTATTTTCCGCTGGCTCTGGTCAATATTGTCCGCTTCCTGATCCAGGGGATGGGCTTTCCGCCCTTGGCCACCGTGGCGGGACTTTTTGAGATGGCTGCCCGAGGCGGGCTCGCCCTGCTGGTCCCTGTGTTCGGCTATACCGCTGCCTGTTTCGCCTCTCCAGCTGCCTGGGTGTTGGCTGACCTGTTCCTGATCCCGGCCTATTTCCATTGCTTCAAGGTGCTGCGCCTGCGGCATCCGGCAGAGGAGCCGCGGCCGCGCTGGAAGCAGGAGGAACCAAACCGGGCGTAAGTTCTTATTTATGATCGGCCCTGTGGCCGCACCCAAACTATGAAAAAATTTGACATACCTCGATACTCGATGTATAATATACATAGAGTATCGAGGTATTGTTATAGGGAGGTGGCCCCGGTGGTAACGAAATATCCGGCCCTGGCGGAAGCGGCCATGGGGGCCCCGGCGGAGTCCGCCCGGGCCCTGGACAGGCAGTTTTCCACCTTCAGGCTGTGGCGGGGGGCACAGGCAGTTTGCTGCCTGTTTCTCCTTACTTTTCTGGTGAAGCTGTGCTGAGCCGCCGGGAGATCCCGTTTGAAATCAGTGGTACAGTCTATCAATAAAAGGAGGAGTTTATTGTGAAGAAGAAAACCATGGACCACACGGACCTTCTGGTCCTCGCCCTGCTGGCGGAGGCCGATATGTACGGCTACCAGATCATCACCGAACTGGAAAAGCGCAGCGAGCACATTTTTGAGATGAAGGAGGGCACCCTCTATCCCGTGCTCCACGGCCTCTGGAAGGAGGGGGCGGTGGAGTGCTACGAGGCCCAGGCCCCCACGGGCCGCGCCCGGAAGTACTACCACCTGACCAAAAAGGGCCGGGAGTTTCTGAAAAACGAGGCGGAGGAATGGCGGACCTACGCCCGGGGGATGGAGGTCGTTTTGTCCTACGCTCCGGCAGTGGGGTGAGGGCCATGACGGGTTTTTGCGACCGGGTGCTGGGGGAACTGCCCCATCTGACCCGGAAGGAAAAAAGGGCTCTTCGGGCAGAGCTGGAGGGCCACATTGCCGACCATGCCGAAGCCTTGGAGGAGAAGGGCCTTGCTCCCGAGGAGGCCGCCGCCAAGGCCGAGGAAGCCATGGGGGACGCCTCGGAGACGGCCAAGGCCCTAGCCCAATGCTATTCCCGCTTTTGGCTCTGGGTGGGCCGGGGGGTGAATCTGTTGTTGGCGGTGGCGGTGGTGCTGTGCTGGCTCGGCGGCGGCGGGCAGCGGCTGATGGCCATAGGCGCTAACCTGCTGGTACGTCTGGACCCGGAGATCTTTTCAGGTATGGAGCCTCCGGCGGAAGGCTGGACCTCCCAAAGTTTCGATCTGCGGATGGAGGCGGGGGAGCAGGTCATCCGGGTCTATCGGGTGGACATTGACCCGGAGCGGGAGGAGGCCCATGTCTACGCCTGCCACTACCCCAAAAATCCTTTGCTGCGGCCCGGCAGCGGGGTGGAATTTTACCTGACCCTCACCAACCAGCGGGGAGAGGTAGGGGAGGAAACAGGCGGGATCAGCTTCATGCCCGGCTACCTGGGCTGGAACTATTGGGAGCGGATCGTCCCCATCCGGCCCGGAGACCGCTGGGTCTACTATACTTACGACATCTACGATGTCCGGCTGGAGATCCCTTTGGAGGTGGCGCCATGAGAAAGCAGCGGACACGGAAAGCGCGAGCCCTGAGGCGGCTGCTTCCCCTGGGAATTTGCCTTTTCTTGCTGGGACAACTGTATCCTGTGACTCCGCGGGCCGCCCTGCGGCAGACGGAGATCCTCTTCAATACGGGTCCCACTACCGTGATCTGGGAGACGAAGGAGTTTCCTGTGGAACCGTCGTACCCGTCCAGGCTGCTCTTCTCCGTGAATGAAAGGGCCCTTGTGGTGGTACTGGCCCAGTACTGGCCAGGGATGGGATACCGCGGATGGCAGTCAAACTATGAGACGGTCGCCCGCTGCGGCGGAGAGGGCAGCCTTCATGCGGGGCTTCTCCGCGCCGATGGGGCCTGCTATCTTTTCGGTCGGGTGGACGACCACGCCGCCATGACCCTTCGGGTCCGGCTGGGAGGCTGGGTGAAGGAGGCCTGGGCTCCAGGCTATCCCTTCGAGCCTCCCGAGGTCTGGAAGACTTTCAAGACCCTGGATATCCCCCGCACCCAATGGTTCCACGCCCAAGAAGGCACCTATTTCATCCAACTGGTGCTCACCGAAGACGAGGCGCCGGTCAATCGCTTTGTGGAGGCGCAGGTGGAACTTTTGGACGGGGAGGGGCGAGTTCTGGCCCAGTCGGGGTCGCTGAAAGACTGAAAAACCAAAACCAAATAAGTCGGGAAAATTTTAAAATCCCTCTTGCAATTTTCTAAAAGTCGTGCTATAATACCAGAGCGTTTATAGGCGTGGAGGTTTGCTGCGCCGCTTCAGCCCGAAACGAGAAAGAGGTGAACAACATGAAGCAAGGTATCCATCCTGACTACAAGCAGACGACCATCACCTGTGCCTGCGGCAACGTGATCGAGACCGGCTCCACCAAGGAGAACATCCGTGTCGAAGTCTGTTCTAAGTGTCACCCCTTCTTCACTGGCAAGCAGAAGATGGTGGACTCCGGCGGCCGTGTCAGCCGCTTCAACAAGAAGTTTGGTCTGGACAAGTAAGCAAGCATCTTTTGTGGCTCGTGCCGGTTACGGTACGGGCCATTTTATATCTTTTTCGGAGGTACTATGTTCGATAAAACCTTTGATGAACACAAAATAAACCGGTCCGTGCTGGCGGGTCTTAATTCCCCCGCCCTCAGCAGGGAGGAGAACGCCACGGAGGATTCCCTTGCCGAGCTGGCGGCCCTTCTGGAGACCGCCGGGGGCGTCTGTGTGGGCACCGTTCTGCAAAACAAGGCCACCCCCGATCCCCGTACCTTTTTGGGGGAGGGCAAGGTGGAGGAAGTGAAGCAGCTCTGTGAAGGGACCAAGGCCGACCTTGTCATCTTTGACAACGACCTTTCCCCCTCCCAGCAGCGGGTCCTGACCGAGACACTGGGGGTCCAGGTGCTGGACCGGTCCGCCCTCATTCTGGACATCTTCGCCCAGCGGGCCCGGACCAGCGAGGGCCGGCTCCAGGTGGAGCTTGCCCAGTACAAATACCTGCTGCCTCGGCTCACCAGCATGTGGAGCCACCTGGAGCGCCAGGAGGGCGCCATCGGCACCCGGGGCCCCGGCGAGACCCAGTTGGAGACCGACCGCCGCCTCATCCGCCGGAAGATCACCCGGCTGGAAGGGGAGCTGAAGGAGGTCCGGCGCATCCGTTCCACCCAGCGCCAGCGCCGGGAGAAGAACGAGGTCCCGGTGGTGGCCATCGTGGGCTACACCAACGCGGGGAAATCCACATTGCTGAACTTCCTCACCGGGGCGGGCATCCCCGCCAACAACCGGCTTTTCGATACCCTGGACACCACCACCCGGACCTTGGAGCTTTCCGACACCTGCACGGTGCTCATCTCGGACACGGTGGGCTTTATCTCCAAACTGCCCCACCAGCTGGTGGAGGCCTTCAAAGCCACTTTGGAGGAGCTGGAGTATGCCGACCTCCTCCTCCACGTCATCGACGCCTCCGACCCAAACTGGCAGGAGCAGGCCGAGGTGGTGGAGCGGCTCATCACCGAGCTGAACGCCTGGGAGACCCCACGGCTGGAGGTGTTCAACAAGTGCGACCTTCTGGAGGGGGACATCCTGCCCCGCGGGGAGGATGCGGTGGCCATCTCCGCCCGGACAGGGGAGGGAATGGAAGACCTGCTGGGCAAGCTGCGCCAGCGGCTGGACCAGGGGGCCCACCATGTGAAGCTGGCCATCCCCTACGACAAGGGCGGCCTTTTGGACCTTCTTCACCGGGAGGCCAAGGTGGAGAAGGTGGAGTACGGCGAGGCCATCGAGGTGGAGGCCGTCTGTACCCCCAAGGTGCTGGGTAAGGTGCGGGATTACGTTACCGAAGGCTGGCAGCCCACCAAAGAGCCCTGGGAGGATTAACTGAGCCGCATGAGCTGAAGCCCGAAGGCCAGCCCGCTCATGAAGGCAGCGTCGGTCTCCTGCACATTGACGATCATCTTTTCATTGAGAAAATCATCCAACAGCCCTTTGGAAGTGTCATCCAATAGAGCGCTAAGACGGTTATAGAAGCCGCCGGCGGCCTTTTGGCTGGCACGGTAGGCTTTCACGTCGTCCATATATTGAAGGTAGATATCATCGTCCATGGCATAGCGAAGAAGGGCGTAGGCAGGAGTATTCATGTTGTTTCCTCCAAAAAAGACCAAACGGTCCGATTTATGATGTTATTATAGCAAGACCGAACGGTCTTGTCAAGGGGGCATAATAATGAAATTAGTAGAAAACTTGAAAAAACTTCGCAAAGAAAGACATATTACGCAAGAAGAACTCTCTATCGCGCTGGAAATCTCCCTTCGTACCTATGGTCGTTATGAGAGCGGTGAACGGGAACCCAATGCCTCCATTCTTTGGCGCATGGCAGATTTCTACGGCGTGACCATCGACTATCTGGTGGGCCGGACGGACAGCAAAGGAATGTGAAGGAGGGAGATCCTGTGGTTTTAGAAACGTCTCGCCTTATCCTCCGCCCTTTCACTGACACTGACGCTCCCGACCTCTACGCCTCCGCCAGTGACCGCCGGGTGGGCCATTCTGCCGGGTGGGAGCCCCATAAGAGCGTGGAGGAGAGTTTGGAGATCATCCACACCGTCTTTTCCACCCCAAACACCTTCGCCGTGGTGGACAAGGCCTCGGGCCGGGTCATCGGCTCGGCGGGCTTCAACGATGGCCACCAGACCATGCTTCCCGGTCCCGACGATGAGATCGGTTATGCCCTCCACCCCGACTACTGGGGCCGGGGCCTGATGACCGAGGCAGTGCGGGAGCTTCTGCGCTGCGGCTTTGAGGAGTTGGGGCTGGCCGCCATCTGGTGCGGACACTTTGCCGACAACCACCGTTCCCGCCGGGTCATTGAAAAGTGCGGCTTCACCTACCGCTTCACTGACCGTGTGTGGGTGGAGGTGGTGGGCAAGGAGCTGGAGGAGCTCCATTATGCCCTGACGAAGGAGGAGTGGAAGGCCCTATGACCGAATACTACATCCCCACCCAGATCGCCGAGGCCGAGTTTGTGGAAAAACGCTCCCGGTTTATCGGCAATATCTGGCCCGTCGAGAGTGAGGAGGAGGCCCGGGCCCACATTGAGGAGATGAAGAAGAAGCACTACGATGCCCGCCACAACTGCTGGGCCTACCGGCTCCGGGAGGGGGGGATCGAGCGCTACTCCGACGACGGCGAGCCCCAGGGCACCGCCGGTCAGCCCATCCTCAATGTGTTCCAGCGGGAGGAGGTCACCAATATGGTCTGTGTGGTGACCCGGTACTTCGGCGGTATTCTGCTGGGGGCGGGCGGCCTTACCCGGGCCTACGCTCGCAGTGCCAAGGACGCTTTGGATGCCTCGGGCATCTCGGTGGTGCGCCCCTGGTCGCTCATGGAGTGCGACTGCCCTTACCCTCTTTTTGAGCGGCTGAAGCTGGAGCTTTTGGCCCTCGACGGGGTGGAGGGAGACCACGAGTTCGGTGCTCTTATTGCCTTTCGGGCGCTTCTGCCCCAAGGGACGGAGGAGCAGTTTGCCCTGCGGCTCCAGGAGATCTCCGCCGGGGCGATGGAGCCACAAATCATTGGGACACAGTGGAAAGCGGTTCCCCGCGCATAAGGGGCAAAAAAATTTTTCAAAAAAATTGCGAAAAAAAGAAGGGTTTTTTTGTTCTGCGTCGTATAAGGTATATAGAGGCGAAAAAAGGAGGGCTTGCCATGACCATTCGGGAGGAGATCGAACAGCGGGAACAGCGGGAGTTGTCCCCCTATGCCTGCCCGTCTACGCAGACCAAGGGCCGGGAATATCCGGCGGAGGCCTGCCCCATCCGCACCTGCTTCCAGCGGGACATTGACCGCATTGTCCACTGTAAGGCCTTCCGCCGTTTAAAGCACAAGACCCAGGTCTTCCTTCAGCCTGAGGGGGACCACTACCGCACCCGGATGACCCACACCCTGGAGGTGGCCCGGGTGGCCCGGACCATCGCCCGAGGACTGGGCCTCAACGAGGACCTGACCGAGGCCGCCGCCCTGGGCCACGACCTGGGCCATACCCCCTTCGGCCACGCCGGAGAGCGGCTCCTCAACGAGATACTGCCCGGGGGCTTTGAGCACAATGTCCAGTCCCTCCGGGTGGTGGAGCACTTGGAGAATGACGGCGCGGGCCTGAATCTGACCTACGAGGTTCGCCGGGGCATCCTCTGCCACTCGGGTCCCGACCTGGCCGAGACCCTGGAGGGCCGGGTGGTGCGTATTTCCGACAAGATCGCTTATTTGAGCGCCGATGTGGACGACGCCCTCCGGGGCGGGGTCATTTACCCCATCGACCTTCCGCCCCAGGTGGGCCAGACCCTGGGGGTCACCCACGCCCAGCGGCTCAACACCCTCATCACCGACGTGATTGAGGAGAGCCGTGGGAAGGGCGAGATCCTTCAGTCCCCGGAGAAGAAGGCCGCCATGGCGGAGCTGCGGGAGTTCATGTTTGCCTCGGTGTACTTAAACCCCGTCGCCAAAGGGGAGGAAGGCAAGGCCCAGGATATGCTTCGCCGGCTTTTTGACTACTATCTGCTTCATTTTGACGAGCTGCCCGAGCAGTACCGGGAGATTTGGGAGCGGGAGGGGAAGGAGACGGCGGTGAAGGATTACATTGCCGGCATGACCGACGCCTACGCCACCGAACTTTTCCAGGACCTTTTCATCCCTAAATCCTGGACGGTGAAATAGAAAGGCCTTTTGTGGCGACGCTGTAAAAGGTATAACCTTGTCAGACTTTGGAAATCATAGCACAGAAGGGAGGGAAAGCCGTGGCCATCCCCGAGCAATTTATCGAGGAACTCATCGCCCGCAGCGATGTGGCTGATGTGGTGGGGGAGTACGTTCACCTGACGCCCAAGGGCGGCAACATGTGGGGCCTGTGCCCCTTCCACACGGAAAAGACGCCCTCCTTCTCCGTCTCCCGAGACAAGCAGATCTACAAGTGCTTTGGCTGCGGCAAGGGGGGCGGGGTCATCAACTTTATCATGGAGATGGAGCACCTCTCTTATCCCGACGCTATCCGCCACCTGGCCAAGCGGCTGGGCATGGAAGTCCCGGAGACCGCCGGAAACGGTGAGGGGCGAAAGAAGTATCAGCGGGCGGTGGAGGCCAACAAGGAGGCCGCCCGGTTCTACCACGACTATATGAAGAGCCCTGGTGGGGAGGCGGTACGGGCGTATATCGCCCAGCGGCGGATCAGTCCCAAATTCGCCACCCGCTTCGGCCTGGGAGCCGCCCCGGGGGAGTGGGACGCGCTTACGAAGGCCCTCACCGCCAAAGGTTTCTCTAAGATGGAATTGATCGACGCGGGCCTTGCGGTGGGGGGAAAGAACGGGGGTATTTACGACAAGTTCCGCTCCCGGCTCATGCTGCCCGTCATCGACGTCCGGGGGGATGTGGTGGGCTTCACCAGCCGCATTCTCCCTGGCCTGGATGGGGCCAAGTACCTGAACAGTCCGGATACGGCTTGCTTTAAGAAAAGCCAGCTCATCTACGCGCTGAACCTGGCCAAGTCCACCAAGCGGCCCAACCTCATTCTGGTGGAGGGCAACATCGACGTCATCACCCTCCACCAGGCGGGCTTTGACAACGTGGTGGCCACCATGGGCACCGCCCTCACCGCCGACCACGCCCGTATCCTTTCCCGGTACACCAAGGAGCTGGTGCTCTGCTACGATAACGACGAGGCGGGGAAAAAATCCACCGACCGGGTACTGAGCATTCTGAAGAACGCCGACCTTTCTGTCCGGGTCCTCCAGCTTCCCAACGCCTATGACGCCGAGGGGAAGCCCCTGAAGCAGGACCCTGACGACTTCATCAAGAAGTTCGGCCCCGCCGCCTTTGAAAAGTGTCTGAACGGTTCGGCGGGCCAGAACGATTACCGCATCGACGCCCTTTTGCAGAAGGCGGACCTTTCCAACGACGACGGCCGCATGGAATTTCTGCGTTCGGCAGTGGAGACGGTGGGCAGCCTTCAAAGCCCCATCGAGCGGGAGATTTACGGCAACAAGGCAGCCCAGGCCGCAGGCATCACCCCCGCTGCCTTCGCCCAGGAGGTGGAGCGGTGGCGAAAGGGACAATTTCGCCAGGCAAGGCGGAAAGAGCAGCGGCAGAGCCTCATTCCCACCAGCACCCGGCAGCCCAAAAGCCGGGAGCTGCGGTATGAGAACATCCGCTCGGGCCTTGCGGAGGAAGGGGTTCTGCGGCTGGTGCTGCTGGACCCGGCCCTCTTCGCCAAGGTGGATCTGGAGCCGGAGGAATTCTCCTCCCAGCTGTTGGGCAAGACCTTCCGCATCCTAAAGGACCGGCACGACCGGGGGCTCTCGGTCCAACTTCCTGCCCTGGCGGGGGAGCTGAGCGCCGAGGAGATGAGCCATCTGGTGGAGGTCCAGTCCCAGCCCCAGTCCCTGGGCCACGCCAGCCAGGCTTTGGAAGACTACATAAAGACCATCAAGGGGGAAGCCGCCCAGCGGGGGGCGAAACCCCAAAGCGAAGAGGCCCTTCTGGCCCTGCGGAAGCGGCAAAGAGAAAAAACAATGGAGGATGGACAATGAGTGAGAAGAAAAATGGCAAGAATGCCGGCAAGAGTTCCAAGAGCAAGGACCAGATAGCTGCCAGCATCACCCCCGAGCAGATGGAGGGCAGCAAGGCCGAACTGATGCGCCTTCTGGAGGGCGTTCCCGGGGCCGAGCGGGTCACCGAGCTGCTGGATAAGGGCAAGAAGAAGGGGAAGCTGTCCGCCTCCGACCTGATGGATGTGCTGGAGGAACTGAATCTGGACAACGAGCAGATGGACAAGCTCTATGATATCATGGAGAATTTGGGCATCGACGCCGCCGGGGATGAAGAGGCCCTCACCGATCTGGAAGAACTGGAGAATATTGAGGAGCTGGAGGATCTCAGCGAGCTGGCCGATTCCGATTTGGTACCGCCCCCGGAGGAACTGGAGGAGGCAGAGAACGCTGCTGAGGAGGAAGTGGTGGATCCCGCAGCTTTGGCCGATTCTTTCAGCATTGACGACCCGGTGCGGATGTACCTGAAAGAGATCGGAAAGGTGGGACTGCTTACCAGCGAGGAGGAGATCGCCCTTGCCCAGGCCATGGGGCTGGGCCATGAGGCCGCCGAGACGCTGAAGGAGGCCGGAGAGGATCTGGACGAGGCAGCACGGAAGGAACTGGAGGCGGCGGTGAAGGCCGGGGAGAGGGCCAAGCAGCGCCTGGCCGAGGCCAACCTCCGTCTGGTGGTGTCCATCGCCAAGCGGTATGTGGGCCGCGGTATGCTGTTCCTGGACCTTATCCAGGAGGGTAATTTGGGCCTTATCAAGGCGGTGGAGAAGTTTGACTACACCAAGGGCTATAAGTTCTCCACCTACGCCACCTGGTGGATCCGCCAGGCTATCACCCGGGCCATCGCCGACCAGGCCCGTACCATCCGGATCCCCGTCCATATGGTGGAGACCATCAACAAGGTCATCCGGGTGTCCCGGCAGCTCTTGCAGGAGCTGGGCCACGATCCCACTCCCGAGGAGATCTCCGAGGAGATGGGGATGCCGGTGGACAAGGTGCGGGAGATTCTGAAAATCGCTCAGGAGCCCGTGAGCCTGGAGACCCCCATCGGCGAGGAGGAGGACTCCCATCTGGGGGACTTCATTCCGGACGAGGACGCCTCCGAGCCTGCCGAGGCCGCCAGCTACACCCTTCTGAAGGAGCAGCTCATTGACGTTTTGGACACCCTCACCCCCCGGGAGGAGAAGGTGTTGAAGCTCCGCTTCGGCCTGGAGGACGGCCGGACCCGCACGCTGGAAGAGGTGGGCAAGGAGTTCAACGTCACCCGTGAGCGGATCCGCCAGATTGAGGCCAAGGCCCTCCGAAAGCTCCGCCACCCCAGCCGCAGCAAAAAGCTCAAGGATTTCCTGGACTGAGCCCCCTTCCGGACGGGAATCCGCATACATAGGAGCGCTGGCGAGCGGCTGCGGGAAGACCTCGAGGGCTCTGCCCTCGAGCTCCTGCCAAAGGGACGCGTCCCTTTGGAATCCCATCTTTTT
>JAAWPV010000036.1 GCA_022800215.1 Oscillospiraceae bacterium
GCCGCCGACCTCACCCAAGAGGTCTTTCTCTCCGCCTGGCGGTCCCTTGGCTCCTTCCAGAGCCAGGCCGCCTTCTCCACCTGGCTCTACCGCCTTACCTCCAACGCCTGCATCGACTTCCTTCGGAAGGAAAAGCGGCGAAGCGCCCTCTCCCTCACCACCGAGGGCGAAGAGGAGGAGGGCCGGGAGCTGGAGGTGGCCGACCAGCGGTTTTCCCCGGAGCGGGAGCTGGAGAAGAAGGAGGCCCGGCGGGCCGTCCGGGAAGGGCTTGCCGCCCTCTCTCCCGAGCACCGGCAGGTGCTGGTCCTGCGGGAGATGGAGGGGCTTTCCTACACCGAAATGGCCCACCTCCTGGACCTGGAGGAGGGGACGGTAAAGTCCCGGCTGGCCAGGGCCCGGCTGGCCCTCAAAGATTTTCTTCAAAAAAGTGGGAACTTTTTTGTGCCCGAACCGTCTAATGGATAGAATGATGAGAAAGGAGTGTGTCGTCCATGGCCCATTGTGATGAATATGTAGAGCTGATCAGTGCCGGTCTTGACGGCGCCCTCACCCCGGAGGAGGCCGCCCGGCTGGACGCCCATTTGCAGGTCTGCCCAGCGTGCCGGACGCTGAAAACGGAATTGGAGACTGTCCGCGCCGCCCTTCTGGACCTTCCTACCGCAGAGCCCCCGGCGGGGCTCACCCAGCGCATTATGGACGCCGTCGCCGCCGACAACGTGGTGCCCTTTGCGCCCCCTGTCAAAAAGAAGTCCCGGTCCCACTGGCAGAAATGGGCGGCGGCCGCCGCCGTGTTTGCCGTTATGATCGCGGGCTACGGCGCTATGAAGGACCCCGGCAAAGGCTCCGTCCTTCCCCAGGCCGACAGCCCCACGCCCTCCGCTGAGACCATCATCTCCAACGGCCTTTCAGACAGCCAGTCGAAAGCCCGGAGCATGGACGCTTCGGAGGAGACTGCGGCCATTCAGCCCTTTTCCGCGGAGGAGGAGCCAGCCATCGAGATTGCCGATGCCCCCCCGATTGTCTCCCAGCCCCCCGTTCAGAGCGCCCCCGCCCCCCAGCCCGCCGATCCACCCCCCCTGAAAACCGCTCCGGTCTATGATCCGGAGCCCACTCCAGAGCCCCAGCCCACCATGATGGTCCGCTCCTTTATGACCACCAGCGCTCCGCCCCCCGCCTCCCAGGAGCCCCAGGAGATTCCCGACCTGGCCTCTGAGAAAGAGGAGCCTGCCCTTGAAACGGGAGAGGAGCCGGACGCCGCCCTGTTCGTTACGTCGATCAAGGGCGCTACCTCTGAGACAACGGATGCAGAGGAACCCGCCGAACCTTCGGAGGCGGTGATGACCCCCCGTGAGGCGCTGGATGTGGTTATGGAAGCCCGCTATGTGCCCGAAGAGGCTGTTTTGGTGGAGACCGAGGAGTTCCTGGGCTGGCAGACCCCCTATCAAGAGGTAGGGGAACCCACCGGCGACTCCAATGCTCAGCAGGTATCCTTGCAGCTACAGTATATTTCTCTCAGTGACAATGAGAAATACTATGAATTCCGGCTTTTCAGCTCCTTCATTGATTCCCCCGGCGACACTGAAAGGCCCTCCGTCCTCAATCACTATGCCGTTCCCCTTGACGGTGGGGAAATCCTCACTGAACGTCAAGAAGCGGAAGACAGCCTTCAGGATGAAGCTGCTTGGGACGCTTACCAAGCCGGAATTGACGCCTATCACGACGCTCTCGCCAACTGATTTTCAAAGGGCCGGGACAGCCTGCTGTCCCGGCCCTTTCCCTACCCAAACCACTTTTGTGCGAATTTCTCAAATTTTCTGTTGTCATATCCTCCGTTTTGCGTTATAATGAACAAGAACAGTGAAACATGGTCTTTTCGTTGAACTGTCATCCCAATTCGTAAGGAGAGAACACCTATGAGCTATTCCGCGCAAAATATCCGCAATATCTGCCTGCTGGGTCACGCTGGCAACGGAAAGACTTCACTGGCGGAAAGTATGCTTTTCCTCACCGGAGGTACCGACCGGCTGGGTAAGGTGCCCGACGGCAACACCGTCAGCGACTCTGACCCCGAGGAGGTCAAGCGTCAGATCTCCATCTCCACCTCCGTCATCCCGGTGGAGTACAACGGCTGTAAGATCAACATTCTGGACACCCCGGGCGGCTTCGACTTCGCCGGCGAGGTGGTGGAGGCCCTTCAGGTCTCCGACGCCGCCGTCATCGTCTGCTCCGCCAAGTCGGGCATGAGCGTGGGCGCTGAGAAGGCCTGGAAGTACTGCGAAGCCCGGAAGCTGCCCCGTGTCCTTTACATCTCCAAGACCGACGAGGAGAACTCCGACTACAACGCCGCCTTCGCCACCTTGCGGGAGCGGTTCGGCAAGAACATCGCCCCCGTGGTGGCCCCCATCTGGGACGAAAACAAGAAGGTCATCGGCATCATCGACGTCCTCCAGAAGCGGACCTTCGAGGTCGGCCCCAAGGGCGAGCGTGTGGAGATCGACGTACCCGAGGACAAGAAGGCCGTTCTGGACGAGCTTTACGACAAGCTGAAGGAGTCGGTGGCCGAGACCTCGGAAGAGTTCATGGACAAGTACTTCTCCGGCGAAGACTTCACCTACGCCGAGATGATCCAGGGCCTCCGCCAGGGTGTAAAGGACCTCAGCCTCTTCCCCGTGGTCTGCGGCTCCGCCACCCAGGGCCTGGGCACCCGGATGCTGCTGGACATCATCGTGGAGCTGCTGCCCAACGCACTGGAGGGCCAGCCCCTCACCGCCGAGAACGCCGAGGGCGTCAGCGACGCCTTCGTGGTGGCTCCCGGTGCTCTGCCCACCGCCTACGTCTTTAAGACCGTAGCCGACCAGTACGGCAAGTATTCCTACATCAAGGTCCTCTCCGGCTCCATCAAGCCGGATATGCCCATGGTCAACGCCCGCACCGGCGAAACCGAGAAGCTGGGCCGGCTCTACACCATGAAGGGCAAGAAGGCCACCGAAGTGAAGGAGCTCAACTGCGGCGACATCGGCGCCATCGGCAAGATGGAGAAGCTGAAAACCGGCGACACCCTCTGCGAGCCCCGGAAGGTGGTCAAGGTGGAGCCCATTCCCTTCCCCGAGCCCTGCTACTCCGTGGCCATCGCCCCCAAGACCCGGGGCCAGGAGGACAAGGTGGGCCAGGGCCTGAACCGGATGAACGAGGAAGACCCCTCCTTTAACTGGGTCAACAACGCTGAAACCCGCCAGACCGTCATCTACGCCGCCGGCGACATTCAGGTGGACGTGCTGGTGGCCCGGCTCAAGAGCCGCTTCAACGTGGAGACCGAGCTGTCCACCCCCAGAGTTCCCTACCGGGAGAAGATCCGCAAAAAGGTGGAGAAGCAGGGCCGCCACAAGAAGCAGACCGGCGGCTCCGGCCAGTTCGGCGACGTGTGGATCCGCTTCGAGCCCAACCCCGAGGAGGAAGAGCTTGTCTTCGCCGAGGAGGTCTTCGGCGGCAAGGTGCCCAAAAACTTCTTCCCCGCTGTGGAGAAGGGTCTCCGGGACGCCGTCCAGCACGGACCGCTGGCAGGCTATCCCCTGGTGAATCTGAAGGCCACCCTCTACGATGGCTCCTACCACCCGGTGGACTCTTCCGAAATTGCCTTCAAGACTGCCGCCCAGCTTGCCTACAAGGCCGCCATGCCCGAGGCCAACCCCATCCTGCTGGAGCCGGTGGGCGAACTGAAGGTCACCATCCCCGATTCCTACATGGGCGATATTATGGGCGACATCACCAAGCGCCGTGGCCGGGTCATGGGCATGAACCCCGACGGCGAGGGCAACCAGACCCTGGACGCCGAGGTGCCTATGGCTGAGATGCTCACCTACGCCATCGACCTGAGAAGCATGACCCAGAGCCGGGGCAGCTTTACCTTCCACTTCGTCCGCTACGAGGAGGCCACCCCCCAGGCCCAGGAGAAGGCCATCGCCGACGCCAAGGCCATGGAGGAGCAGGAGTAATTCAAAGTCTGCAATAAATTCCCGCCCCTGCCGGATCTTCCGGCAGGGGCGGGAGTTTCTCTTTATGCTTTACTCGTTTCCGGACTGGAAAAGGATATTTCCCAGTGTGAATTCCACACCGTATACATTCATTTCCCCATTGAGGCCTTCCCCGGTGTAAAAGAGGCATATGACCTGGGACATGGATTCTCCTGTCGTAAATCCGTCCAGCCAAAGGTTGGGGATATAGAGCTCTCCCTCCCACCACGGATGCCGATACCCTTCCATGGTCTCATCGACCCAGTCCGCCGTCTTACGGAAGCTTGCCGCCACCCGCTCGTACTTACCGGCGGGGGCCGGGTCACTGTCTGGATCGTTTTTATTTACAAAGGTGCCGCCGGAAGAGCGGATCTTCAGCTGAAGTGCCTGCAGCTCTTCGGGAAGCTCATCTTTGCCGGTATAAATGTGGAAGCCGGTCTGCTCCGCCATACCGAACACCTGCTCCTGTGCCTTGTCCGGTACCTCCTCCCCCTTATACCGGGGCATCACCGTTATCATGACGTTCCCCACCTTCATATTGTAGGAAAAGCCCGCCTGCATCATGGTAAAAATATATTCGTTGAGCAGCTCCGTCATATCCACCTGCCAGAATACCTCATCATCCTCCGTGATCATGTTGTAGTCGAAGTCCATTATATCCACGCTGCCGCCCAGCATCGTGCCGTCCTCTTTGATGATCTCGGCCCTGAGCATCACGGAGTAACTCACATTTTTGTGCCGCATCAGATCCATGATCCGCAGCTCTATCCATCTGCCGTTCTCCATCACCATAGGCTCCATGCAGGTAGGGACCGGGATGGTACTGAGATCCAGCCTCTCCCGGACCTCCACCTCCCTGATCCCGGAAAGAAAGCTCCGGCCCATGGCGTTTATTTCACAGCAGTAGTAGAGCATCCCTTCCTGCCGGGTCTCCCCTTCGGAAATGATATATTCTTTTTCTGTCGCTCCTGCAATGGCCTCCTTCCCATTCCCGCTTCCGTCGCTGCACCGGTACCACTGATAGGTATAGGTGGCGGGGTCCACCAAAAGATTGTCCCACCAGGACACCCGGAGGGTCTCCGCTCCCCCCAGGTCCACCGCCGCCGGGGCCACGATACTTACCCCGCTCACCGGGTCCCGGTGTTCCGTCTCATCATAGGTCATAGTCACCACCCGGTCCTTCCCATTGGCCGTGACCTGGGTGGGGGCATAGTCAGTGGGATCGTCCTTTCCGTCGGTGACCTTTACCCGCAACGTATCCGCAAAGCTGTAGCCGCTGGTAGGCGTTAAGGTAATAACAGCCTGGTAAGCCTGATCGGCGGTGAATGTATCCGCCGTCTCGCTGTCCGCCTTCCAGCGGTAACTGGCCTGACTTCCATCGGCATTGTACCACACAGTCCGGGCGGTATAACCCACCCCCAGCACATCGGCGGTATCCGGCGTCTCCCCGAACCTGGGTGCCAAAAGCTGAAGGCTCACTTCCGATATGACCTTGGGCGTACTGGCAGATCCGCTGCCGGAGCTGCTCCCTCCGCCGGAAGAGCCGCTCCCACCGGAAGAGTTACCGGCCCCTATGACCCCATGGTTGGTCACCACCGCTCCCGCGTCATTGACAAGGGCTGTCACCCTGCCGTTTATGGTAAGCCGGGCATCCTGAGCCGTATGGCCCACTTCCACCTGCGCCACAGTGACATTCTTTTCCACCGTCACGGCGGCATTTCCGGTTATGGAGAGGGTCTGGACCTTTTTCGCCTTAACAGCCACCGGCACATCGCAGGCCACCACCACATTACCCAATTCTCCGCCGTCCAAAGTGACCCCGCCCACGCCGTCGTTGACAAAGATCATGGGGATGGTCTCCCCCGACTCGTTCACCAAGCGGATCCGGCCTCCGGTGGTCTTGGTCACAATAACATTCTTTACCTGGCAGCCGGGCATGATGTGGAAGGAATTCTCCCCGCAGCCCCGAAGAATGATGTTTCCCCGGACTGTCACACCCTCCAGGTATACGTCTCCCTCCGCCACCCCGTCAGCCACGATCAGGTCTCCCTCAACGGTCATATTTTTCAATGTCACATTTCCGGCATTGACCACCAGGTTTCCGCTGCAGCTTTCTGTGTAAACGCCGTCCTCCCGGACAAAACCGCCTACCATTCGCTCCAGAATGGTCACTACCTCCGCTCGGGTAATGGGAGATGCGGGACGAAGATATCCGTTTTTATCCCCACTGATATATCCGGCTTTCTTCATCGCCGCCACATAGCCCCCGGCCCAATTCGCAATGGCTCCGTCGTCAACAAAGCCGGGCGCTTCCTCGCTTTTTTCCAGCCATAAAGCCCGGCTCAGGGCCACAAAAACTTCCTGCCGGGTGATAGGAGCGTTGGGGTTCATCTGCCCTTGCCTGTCTCCGGTATAAATGCCCTGTGCCGCCATATGAAGGATACTCCCGGTGTACCACTTCCCGTTAAACACATCGGGGTAAATATTTTCCGCCGTTTCCCGATATCCCATAAGCCGGTCCAGAACCGCAGCCAGCTCCGCCCGGGTCATGGTGCCGTCGGGCAAAAAGGTACCGTCGGGATAACCCTGCAGCACCCCATATCCGCTCCAGGTCTCAATAGCACTCTGGGCATAGTGGCCCCGGACATCGGAAAAGTCCCTCTCTTCCACTGCCCGGACAGGCGCTCCCAAGGTGCACAGCATATGGAAAACCAGGACCAACGCGACCCATGATCTTTCTTTTTTCATTACCTTCACATCCTCTCCAGTTTCACATTTTCTTCCTTTCAGTCTCTTTTGTATCACCGCCGCCCTTTCCCCGCGGCAACCCTTGGAACGGTCTCTCCTTCCCGGGCCCCGGGGAAGATACGGCAGCATCCCGTCTGCCTGCCGCAGACGGGATGCTTTCTTCCTTCGTTCTTACCCTTTCTGCCGCTTTCTCTGCAGTCGGTCTCCACCCCAAAGGAGCAGAACGGCGGTGCCCATAGCCAGCAGGACGGCAAGGCCCAGCTCGGTGCTCCGGTTCTGGTCAAACGGAGTCCCTGCCTGGGGCGTGTTCTCGTCCGGCAGGTCCTCTTCGCTCCGGGTCGCTCCACAGCGAGTACAGACACCATTCCCATCGTAGTCATGGCCCAGGGCGGGAATCTCCTCCATGATCTCCTCCCCGCAGTCCTGGCAGCGGGCCACAGAACGGCCAGCTTGGACGCAGGTGGCCGGTTTACAGGCCTCCTCCACCGGCTCCACCTGGGTATGCTTGCAATCGGCGGGGGCGGGCGCAGGCTCAACGGGGGATGTGGGCTCCCCGCCAGGGGTGGGTGCGGGCTCGGCGGGGGGTGTGGGCTCCGCACCGGGATCCCTTGTCTCCTCCGGAAGAGGAGTTTCCTTTGTAGTAGTAGAACTGGACGTGGAGCCGCTGCCCCGGCTGGATCCGCTGGAGGAAGAGCCAGAGGCCACCACCTTGTTCCCCTTGGCATCCACAGGAGCGGCTACCCCTTTGACGGTGGTCACGGTGCTGGGGCTGTTGCCGTCCAGCACAAGGCCGTCAGCCTGCGCCTTCACCGAGCTGATCTTGCCCTTGTTGTTCACCCTGGCAGCCGTATCGGTCACCAGGCTGACCACCTCGGCCTCCTCGTCCACATTGATCTTCGCGTCAGGAGCCGTAACGGACAGCTTGTTCACGCTGCCCTTCAAAGTCACCTCCGTGCCGGAGGTGACCGCCACCGTCTGCAGGTTCCCCACCAGGATCACGGCGCCGGCGTTCTCCTTGACCTCTACCAGGGGGATGGTCTTATCCGTCTCATTCACCACGCGGATCCCGCCGTTGGCGGGCTTGTTGACGATGATCTTGTTCACCTGACTGCCGGCACCGATATGGAAGGAATTTTCCCCGCAGCCCCGCAGGACCACGTCCCCCTTCACGGTGACGCCGTTCAGATACACATCGCTGTTGGCCGCGCCGTCGCCCACGATCAGGTCGCCGTCGATGGTCATATTCTTTAAGGTCACTTCCCCCTCGTTGACGACCATGGTCCCGCGGCAGTCCTGGCTATAGGTCCCCTTGGTGTTCGCAAGGCCGGCAATCATCCTGCTGAGCATGGTGACAAGCTCCGCCCGGGTCAGGGAATCGTTGGGGCGGATACTTCCGTCCCCATCCCCCTGAATGTAGCCCGCCTCCTTCATGGCGGCGATGAAGCCCCTGTTCGCGGCGGCAATGGCCGAATCATCGGTGAAGCCGGTGGCCTTTTCGCTCTCTTCCAGCGCAAAAAACCGGGCCAGGGCGGCAAAAGTCTCCTGGCGGGTAATGAGCTGATTGGGCTCCATGGCTCCCGCCTGCTGGGTGAAGACCCCCTCAGCCACCAGCCGGAGAATAGGCCTGGTATACCACTGGTCTTCGCTTAGATCGGTAAAGGTGTTCTCGGCGATCCGCCGGTAGCCCATGATCCGGTCCAGCACCACGGCAAACTCCGCCCGGGTCACCGTGCCGTTGGGCTGGAAGGTGCCGTCGGGATAGCCCTTCAACACCCCGTAGTCGCTCCAGGTCTCGATGGCCTTCTGCGCGTAATGCCCCTTGACATCAGTGTACTCTGCCTGCGCTGCCTGCGCCGGAAGAATCACGGTGCAGAGCATACTAAGAGTCAGGATCCAGGCCGCCAGGATCTTCTTTTTCATGGTCTCGCTCCCTTTCTATGCCGATCCGTTTTTGATTTTGAAACGGTTTGGTTACATATCATTTTTTTATCTTCTTTTTTTCTTTTTTATTTTACCACACTGTAATCACATATACAAGAGGGTGAAGAAAAAAAGTTTCCAAAAAGCCCCCTTTCTCTTATATTGTGATATCCGAATATCCGGAAAACGGAGCCGGAAAGCCCAATTTCATATTGACAAATCTGTCCATACATGGTATAATAAGCTCAATAAGATGGTAAACGGTAAGAGTGAGGATTTCCCCTCACTCTTTTTGATTGAAAAGGAGGTCCGGCCCATGGCGAAGGTGACCGACGTGGTGGAGGCCCTGGCCAAGCCCATCGTGGAGGAGCAGGGCTGCTCCCTCTGGGACGTGGAGTATGTAAAAGAAGCGGGGGTCTGGTACCTCCGGCTCTATATTGATAAAGAGGGCGGCGTTTCCATCGACGACTGCGAGGCGGTGTCCCGCCCGGTGAGCGACCTTCTGGACGAGGCGGACCCCATCGAGGGAAGCTACACCTTTGAGGTGTCCTCCGCCGGTGCCGACCGGGTCCTCAAAAAGCCCGAACACTTCGCCGCCTTTATGGGACAGGAGGTGGAGGTACGTCTCTACCGGGCCCAGGAGGGCCGGAAGGAGTGGGTGGGCGTTTTGACCGCCTATGCCGACGGCGGCGTGACCGTCTCCACCCCCGCCGGGGAAAAGCTGTTTGCCAAAAAGGACGTGGCCCAGGTCCGCCTGTTTGTCCGCGTCTGACGTTCATTCTATATCATATATATTATATGGCTCAGGCCATGCTGCCGCGCCATCAAAGGAGACTGACTGTTATGCCAAGGAAAAATCAGAAAGCCCCTCAGACCAACGAGCTGGATGCCGCCGAGTTTTTCACCGCCATCGACCTCATTGAGCAGGAGAAAGGCATCCCCAAGGGCTATATGCTGGAGAAAATCACGCTGGCCCTGGTGTCCGCCTACAAGAAGGACCACCCCGAAGCTGGGGACAATGTGGTGGTAGACGCCAATCAGGAGAAAGGCACCGTCCGGATGTTCCTGAAGAAGGACGTGGTGGAAACGGTGGACAATCCCGCCACCGAAATCAGCCTGGAGGATGCCCAGGCCAAGCTGCCCCAGGCCATGCTGGGGGACGTGATCTCCTTCGAGATCAAGACCCGGGACTTTGGCCGCATTGCCGCCCAGACTGCCCGCCAGGTCATTGTCCAAGGGATGCGGGAAGCGGAGCGGGATATGATCTTCAGTGAGTTTTCCTCCAAGGAGCATGAGATCGTCACCGGCCTTGTGACCCGCACCGACCCCCGCACCGGCGGGGCCTCCCTGCGGATCACCTCGGGCAGCGGCGAGTGGACCGAAGCCTACCTGGCTCCCGGCGAGCAGGTGAAGGGTGAAAGCTATGTGGAAGGGATGCGGATCCGGGTCTATGTGGTGGAGGTCCGCCACGCCACCCGGGGCCCCCAGGTCCTCATCTCCCGGACCCATCCGGGCCTTGTGAAGCGGCTCTTCGAGCTGGAGGTGCCCGAGATCTTTGACGGCACCGTGGAGGTAAAATCCATCGCTCGGGAGGCGGGCAGCCGCACCAAGCTGGCCGTCTGGTCCGCCGACCCCAACGTGGACCCCATCGGCGCCTGCGTGGGCCCCAAGGGCGCGCGGGTAAACAACATCGTGGAGGAACTGAAGGGCGAGAAGGTGGACATCATCAAGTGGTCCGAGGACCCCGGTGAATATGTCAGCGCCGCCCTGGCCCCCGCCGACGTGATGAGCGTCACCATGCTGGACGAGAAGAACTGCCGGGTCATCGTCCCCGACGACCAGCTGAGCCTGGCCATCGGCAAGGAGGGCCAGAACGCCCGGCTGGCCGCCCGGCTCACCGGCTTTAAAATCGACATCAAGCCCGCCTCCGCTCCCCTGGAGGAGCCCGAGGAGGAAGAGGAACTGGTCATTGAGGACGAGGAATAAAGTTCATATCCAATGCCCTTAATGGGGTCCCCGCAAAAGCGGTCCTCAGCTTTTGTGGGGAGAGGAGGAGCAATGGAATGAACGAGCCCTGACGCTTGCGTCAGGGTGAGCGATATGGAATTTGCGACGACGAAAGGAGTGATCACCCGTGCCCAAAAAGATCCCCGTGCGCCAATGTCTTGGCTGCCGGGAGCATAAGCCCAAGCCCGAGCTCATCCGGGTGGTCCGCTCCCCGGAGGGAGAGGTCTCCCTGGACTTCAGGGGCAAGAAGCCCGGCCGGGGCGCCTATGTGTGCCCCAGCACCGAGTGCCTGAAGAAGGTCCGGAAGTCCCGGGCCCTGGAGCGGGCCTTCTCCGCCCCCCTGCCCGACGAGGTGTGGGAAGCGCTGGAAGAGCAGATGAAAGAGGGTGAGCAGGATGGATAACGGCCTCACCGGCCTCATCGGCTTGGCCCGAAAGGCGGGCAAGGTGGAGGTGGGAGACGAGCCCGTCTCCATCGCCGCCCGGACCCACAAGGCCCGGCTCATCCTGCTGGCCTCCGACTCCGCCGCGGGCACGCTCCGCCACGGGGCAGGCCTGGGGGAGATGGGCAACTGCCCCGCCCTCACCGTCCCCCTCACCAAGGCGGAGCTGGGCGGCGCGGTGGGCCGAAGCGCCTGCGCTATCCTGGCCCTCACCGACGTGGGCTTTGCCGCCGCCGTCACCAAAAAACTGGCGGCCCAGGACCCGGAACGCTACGGCGAGGCCCAGCAGAAGTTGGGATACAAGGCGGAAAAGACCCTCCGCCGCCGGAGGGAGCGCCGGGAGCGCGAGAAAGCCGTTCAGGCCCGGCAGCGCAAGCCCTGGGCCCCGCCCCCCGCAGGTGAGAAGAAATGAAGCATGATCCCATTTGCCCGGGCCGCTCGCCGGCCCTGACCGCAATCGACCGGACTTGTTCCAATGCGAAAGAGGGAGAGCCCTCTCCCCTTTTCTCATTGGTGCAGGTCCCTGATAGGAGGTAGTTCATTTGCTGATCAAATACACGACAAGTATGGTGGCCAAGGACTTCGGCCGCACCGCCAAGGAGATCACCGAGATCCTGGCCAAATTTGCCGCCGCCCCCAAGAGCGCCAGTACCGCCCTGGATGAGCGGCAGCTCTCCCTTATCTTCGAGTACCTGACCCAGAACAACCAGGTGGAGAGCATCGAAAGCATCTTCGCCGACGTATACCATGAGCCCAAGGCCCCTGAGGCCGCCCCCGCCCCTGCCGCGGAGGAGAAGGCGGCTCCCGCGGCCAAGGAGGCGGCGCCCAAGGCCGCCGATCCCCAGCCCGGCAAGCCTGCCGCCGTGGTCAAACCCCAGCAGGCCCAGCCTGCCGCTCCCGCCCAGCAGCGGCCCACCACCCGGGTCCCCGAGAAGCGTGTGGTGGACACCCGGAAGGGCGGCAATGTGAACCTGGACAAGTACGACGAGAAGCTGGAGCGCATCGCCTCCTCCAAGACCCGCCAGATGGACGCGGGCCGGGAGAAGTTCCGGGGCCGCAACGCCCAGAAGCGGGCCGCCTTCGGCGGCAACAAGCGCAAGCAGGAGGAAGCGGAGAAGATGCGCCGTCTCCAGCTTGAGATCGCCAAGAAGGCCCCCGTCACCGTCAAGATCCCCGACGAGATCAACGTGGGCGAGCTGGCCTCCCGGATGAAGAAAACCGGCGCCGAGGTGGTCAAGACCCTCATGAAGAACGGGGTCATGGCTTCCCTCTCCGACGTTATCGACTTTGATACCGCCGCCATCATCGCCGAAGAGATGGGCTGCAAGGTGGAGAAGGAAGTCATCGTCACCATCGAGGAGCGGCTCATCAACACCGCCGAGGACAAGGAGGAGGACCTCCAGTCCCGGGCTCCCGTGGTGGTGGTCATGGGCCACGTGGACCACGGCAAGACCTCCCTTCTGGACTATATCCGCTCCGCCCATGTCACCGCCGGCGAGGCAGGCGGCATCACCCAGCACATCGGCGCTTACCAGGTGGACGTGAACGGCAAGCCCGTCACCTTCCTGGACACCCCCGGCCATGAGGCTTTCACCGCCATGCGGGCCCGGGGCGCCATGATCACCGACATCGCCATTCTGGTGGTGGCCGCCGACGACGGCATCATGCCCCAGACGGTGGAATCCATCAACCACGCCAAGGCCGCCGAGATCCCCGTCATCGTAGCCATCAACAAGATGGATAAGCCCGAGGCCAACCCCGAGCGTATCAAGCAGCAGCTCACCGAATACGAGCTGGTGCCCGAGGAGTGGGGCGGCGACACCATCATCTGCCCCATCTCCGCCAAGACCGGCGAGGGCATCGACAACCTTTTGGAGATGGTCACCCTCACCGCCGACGTGCGGGAGCTGCGGGCCAACCCCAACCGGGCCGCCCACGGCGCGGTGGTGGAAGCCCGCCTGGAGAAGGGCCGGGGCCCTGTGGCCACCCTTTTGGTCCAGAACGGCACCTTGAATCAGGGCGACGTCATCATCGCCGGCACCGCCGTGGGCCGGGTCCGGGCCATGACCACCGCCTCCGGCGAGAAGGTGGAGCACGCCGGTCCCTCCGTCCCCGTGGAGATCATCGGCATGGCCGAGGTCCCCTCCGCCGGCGACGACTTCCACGCCGTGGCCGACGAGCGGATGGCCCGTGAGCTGGCCGAGCAGAGAAAGGCCGACCAGAAGGCTGCCGCTGCCGCCCCCGCCGGGAAGGTCACCCTGGAGGACCTCTTCTCCCAGATCCAGCAGGGGGAGATGAAGAACCTGAACATCATCGTCAAGGCCGACGTTCAGGGCTCTGCCGAGGCTGTGAAGGCCAGCCTGGAGAAAATCACCAACGAGGAGGTCCGGGTGCGGGTCATCCACTGCGCCGTGGGCGCCATCAACGAAAGCGATGTGATGCTGGCCAGCACCTCCAACGCCATCATCGTGGGCTTCAATGTCCGGCCCGATGCCAACGCCAAGGAGCACGCCGCCCGGGACCATGTGGATATGCGGATGTACCGGGTCATCTACGACGCCATCGAGGAGATCCAAACCGCCATGAAGGGTATGCTCACCCCCAAATTCAAGGAGGTGGAGATCGGCCACGCCGAGGTCCGCAACGTGTTCCGCATCACCGGCGTGGGCATGGTGGCCGGCTGCTACGTCACCGACGGGCGGATGCAGCGGGGCGCTCAAATGCGGCTCCTCCGGGACAACATCGTCATCTACGACGGCGCCATTGCCTCCCTCCAGCGGTTCAAGGACAGCGTGAAGGAGGTCGCCCAGGGCTACGAGTGCGGCATCACCTTTGAAAAGTGGCAGGACATCAAGGAGGGCGATATCATCGAGGCCTTCCTCATGGAGCAGATCCAGCAGTAAGAACCGAACGACCGGGGCGGGCCCTTCGCCCGCCCCGGTTTTCCTTTACCGCAGGGACAAGCCCAGACGAAGACCGCAGAGAAAAGCGGCCTCCTGGTCCACCGAGCGAAGGACCTCCAGATAGTAGCAAAGCTCCTCCGTCCGTTCCAGCGCCTGGGCTGAGCAGAGCTTTTCCAGCAGTTTTCTGCACTGGTCTATGGCTTCCTCGTTTTCTTCCCGTTCTTCTTTCATCGCCAGATCATAGCAGCCCTCCAGCCGGTATTTGCAGGCGTATTCCCAAAGAATACGGGTCAATTCGTCCATATCAACACCTCGTTTACTTTTAGCATACTTTCATTATAGTATACTATTGGCAAACTTGTCAAGGGGGTATCATCTTGTTCTCCAGAGAAATTTTTGCCCAGCGGCTTTTGGAGCTTCGGAAGGACCGTGGCGAAACGCAGGACCAACTGGCGCAAATTCTTCGCGTCAAAAAAGCGCAAATCAGCGAGATGGAAAACGGAAAAAAGACGACTACCCTTGAAAAATTGGTGCTGATCTGCGAACACTATCATGTGTCGTCCGATTATCTGCTGGGCCTTTCCGACGAAAAATAAGTTTTGAGTGATCTCCCTTTCATGATCGGACCCTGCAAATCCACGGGAAAGGAGGGGAGCGCCATGGCCTACCCTGACAAATATCATCTTACCCAGGAGCAAAGCCGTTTTCTGGCCAAAAAGAAGTGGGACGAGAATGTCTACTGCGGCATGAAAATGGAAAACCGTGCCGTCACCTTCTCCCAGACAAAGACCATTTTGGAAGGTATCAACGTCCCCGACGTGCGTCTGGACGATATCCAGGCGATCCTGAATATGCGGGACGCCTGGCAGTTCCAGCTCAATCACCCCGGCGCCCCGGTGGACCTGGACTATCTCTGTACGCTCAACGGCTTTATCGCCCGGAACGAGGCTTTGACCTGGGGGACTTTGCGAACGGGCCGGGTGGCCATTTCCGGCACCGACTATACGCCGGCCGTTCCCGTTCGGGAGGCGGTGGAGACTGAACTTGCCGGTCTTTTGACCCAAAAGGCCTCTGCCACCGAAAAGGCGCTGGACCTTTTTTGCTGGGGGACCCGGGGACAATTTTTCTGGGACGGCAACAAACGCACCAGCCTGGTCCTTGCCAACAAGGTGCTGCTGGAAGCCGGCGCCGGTATGCTGACCATCACGGAGCAGTATATGGAGCAATTCAACACCCTTCTGCTTGGCTATTATGACACAGGAAAACCTGACCCCCTGAAAGCCTTTCTCTACGAACATGCCATACAGGGGATCGAACTGTAAGATATCTTTTACAAATGAGGTGAAACCATATGTCCGCAACCCGTATGGG
>JAAWPV010000037.1 GCA_022800215.1 Oscillospiraceae bacterium
GACTGGAAATTTCCAGTCCGGCTTTTTGTACTCAGTCACATAAATGTAATAAAATTTTTTAATAAAAGTTGTGCCAAAATGTCCCACACAGAGGGGTGAAATCACTATTATTAGAAAGCCTTGTCCCGCTCTGGTCCGGCCGCTCCCTTACTCCGCCGCCCTTTTTAATGTTTCATAGAGCCACCCAAAGAACAGCTCCGTATCGGCAGAGTAGGCAAACCAGCAGTTCTTGGGCATGTCGATGGGCTTGTAGTTCCGGTTCAGAAGGGTAGAACCGTATGCGTAGCCGTGGCCCACATCCACGTGGCAGCTTACATGCTCGGTGCGGAGCACCTCGGGATGGAGGACGGCGCACACCGCCAGCACGTCGTGGAGAGCGGCCCCCACCACTCCCATCTTTCCACCAGCCAGTGCCGCCTCAGACACTCGGAGCCGGTGTTCAATGAGCTCGGCACAGAAAAGAGCCGCCGGACTCCCGATGTCCCGGATGGCCTTGGCCTGCTCCCAAGTAAGGCAGGCGTGGGAGGTGGCGTCCAAAGACACCATGGTGATCTTCACTCCGCTCTGGAGGACGATCTCCAACGCCTCCGGGTCGCACCAGACATTGAACTCCGCCGCCTGGGTGGGGGAATAGACGTTGTTGGCCCCGCCCATCAGCACTATCTCTTTGATTTTGGGAATGATGCGGGGATCGGCCCGCAATGCCAGGGCCAAGTTAGTGATGGGTCCCACGGGCACCAGGGTGATCTCCCCATCCCCGGCGCTCAGCAAAGTCTCAATGAGCCACACAGCGGCGCTCTTGTCCTGAGCCTTTAGCGTGGTCGGGGGCAAGGGCAGGTGGTCGGTGTGGACAGCGTTGTCCTGGTCGTGGGTGCCCTCCTTGTTAGGCAGTACCTGAGCCTGGTTGCTCCAGGGCTCCAAGGTGGACACCAAGGGAAGCTCCGCCCCCCGGTAGACGGGCACGTCAGGCCGCTTGCAGAGCTCCACCACCCTCAGAGTGTTGTCCGTGGTGTTTTTCAGCTCCACATTGCCCCCTACGCTGCAAATGCCCAGCACCTCCAGCTCCTCGCTCAAAAGGGCTGCGCAGATGGCCACCGCATCGTCCGAGCCGGTGTCCACGTCCAGGATGATCTTTCTTTTCTCTGCCATGGTCTTGCTCCTTCCCGGCGGTTTTCCCGCCCTCCCCTTTGGGGACAATTTCCACCCTTCCGGCGGTTGGTCACTCAGGCAATTCCTGCAAGGTCAAACTTTGTTAAAAACTCCTCCGCCTTGGCGCACACGCTCCGGAGGCAGTTCTCCTCGAAGGGGCTCTCCAGCCCGGCGTTTTTCAAAAGCTCGGTAAAGGTCCGGCTGCCGCCCTGAACGGTGTAAGCCATATACTTTTTCCAAGCGCCAGCTTTGTCCTCTTGAATCATAGCCCAGAAGGCCAGGGACACGGTCTGGGCAAGGCAGTAGTCGATATAGTAGAAGGGGCTGGAATAAATGTGGTGCTGCCGCTGCCAGCCCTCCCCCTCGCTATAAAAAGGAATATCCCCGTCCAGGCGCATCCAGGGCATATACACCCCCAGCAGCCGCTTCCAGGTGTCATGCCGCTCCCTGGGTGTCATCTCCGGGTGGGCATAGACCTCATGCTGGAAGTGGTCCACCAAGGTGCCATAGGGGATAAAGGTAATCGCGCCTGCCAAGTGGCTGTACAGGAACTTTTTCGCGTCGGGGCCAAAGAAACCCTCCGCATGGGACTCCCCAAAGAATTCCATGGACATGGAGTGGACCTCGCAGGCCTCCATACTGGGCCAGGCATAGGAGGAGGGCACCCGGTCCCGGTTCATCCAGTAGGCGAAAGCGTGGCCCGCCTCATGGGTCACCACCTCCACGTCTCCCTGGGTGCCGTTGAAGTTGGCGAAAATGAAAGGCACCCTGTATTCCCCAATACTGGTGCAGTAGCCGCCCGACTGCTTGCCCTCGGTGGACAGCACGTCCAGAAGCTCTCCCTCCAGCATGGTGTTGAAGAACTCCGCCGTCTCGGGGGACAGGTCCTCATAGAACCGCCTGCCGTTTTGCAGAATGTCGTCCGGGCTGCCCACCGGCCGGGGGTTGCCCGAGCGGAACTCCAACGCGGCGTCGGCAAAACTGAGAGGATATTCCTTCCCCAACCGCCGGGCCTGCTCCCGGTAGATCTTGTCAGCTACGGGCACCAGGTACTTTTGGACGGCGGCGCGGAATTTCTCCACGTCCTCCTTGCCATAGCAGTTCCGGCCCATCCGGTAGTAGCCCAGGGTGGTGTAGCCCTCATAGCCCAGCTTTTTGCCCATCTGGTCCCGGAGCTTCACAAGCTCGTCGTAAAGCCGGTCCAGCTCGGCCTGGTTGTCCTTGTACCACTGGCCCTCGGCCTTCCAGGCCGCCAGACGGCGGGCGTCGTCTGCGTCGGTTTTCAGGGGGGTGATTTGGGAGAGGGTATAGGTCCGGCCCTCAAAGGGGATCTGGGCGGAGGCCAGCAGCTTCTCATAGGCCTGGGTCAGGTCGTTTTCCTTCTGCAAATCGGGAATGATGGCCGGGGAGAAGGTCTTCAGCTCGATTTCAGCGTTCACAAACATCAAATCACCGTACTCCTTGGCGAAGTCGGCACGGAAGGGGCTTTCCAGCATGGCCATGGTCCAGGCCTGGTCAAACTCCTGAAGCTCCGGCCCGGCGGCGTTCCAGAACTTCTCCTCTCCGTCATAGAATTCATCCCGGGTGTCGATGGAGTGGCGGATGCTGGCCAAGGTGGCGGCGGTTCCCGTCTTTTTCCCCGACTCCTCCCGGGCAAGAAACACGGCCCTTGCCTCCTCGTAAGTCCCGGCGGTCTTCAGCGCCTCGGTGAACCCGGCCAGCTCCTTTTTCAGCGTCTCCAGATTGGGACGCTCATACTTCATTTCAGAAAATTTGATCATGGTATCATCCTCCTTATAAACAGGTTTTCCAGCTATCTCCATTTTACCCCACCCTGCCCTTTCCGTCAAGGCGGATCCCGCCCTTCCCCTCTCCCCTTTTTTGTGTTATCATAAGAAAAACCTGTTTCCCCGAAAGGAGGTCCCCCCATGAAACACCGCTGCCTTCTTCCCCTTTTCCTGTTTCTGCTTCTCCTCCCCGGCTGCCGGCTGGGCCCGGTGGAGGACCTGACCGCTACTTCCTATACGCTGGATGACCTCCCGCCTTACAGCGGCGAACCCTACGTCATCCTCAACGATAACACCCCCTCCTTCCCGGAGGAGGATATGACCGCAAACTCCTTCGAACGGTACAGCCAACTGGACTACTTCGGCCGCTGCGGGGAAGCCTACGCCGGCGTGAGCCTGGAAACCATGCCCACCGAAGAACGGGGCAACATCGGCCAGGTAAGACCCACCGGCTGGCAGACAGTCAAATACGACTTTGTGGACGGCAAATACCTTTACAACCGCTGCCACCTTATCGGCTACCAGCTCACCGCCGAGAACGCCAATGAGCTGAACCTGATTACCGGCACCCGGTACTTAAATGTCACTGGAATGCTCCCCTTTGAAAACGAGGTGGCCCAGTATGTGAAGGAGACAGGCAATCACGTCCTTTACCGGGTCACCCCCATCTTCGAGGGGGCCGACCTTCTGGCCCGGGGGGTCACTATGGAGGCATGGTCGGTAGAGGACCAGGGTGAGGGGATCTGCTTCTTCATCTACGCCTACAATGTCCAGCCCGGAGTCATCATCGACTACGCCACCGGCCAAAGCTGGCTGGAGGAGGAGGAACCTCTCTCTCCGCCTTCCACCCCTTCGCCGGAACCCACTTCCCCCTCCACCGCCGGCGCAGAGGTCCCTGAGGAGGCCCTCTACATCCTGAACACCTCCTCCCGCCGGTTCCACCTGCCCACCTGCTCCGGCGCCGCCTCCATCAAGGCGGAAAACCGCCAGGACTACACCGGCACCCCCTCAGCCCTCCTGGACGCAGGCTATACCCCCTGCGGCACCTGTAAACCCTGAGCGCCAGTCTGTAAACGCTCCGTATGCGGGAGGCGGTCCCCTTTGGGACCGCCTCCGCCGCGAAAAAAAATATTTCCTGTCCTTGCAACAAAACACCCCACTCAAACGTCATTATAAGTGAAGGGAGGTGAGCCCATGGCCCACAGTTCCAACCGGCCGGTGGACTGGGCACAGCTGGTGACCGAAAACGAAAACCGTCTCTACCGCACCGCCCTCGCTATCCTGGGCCACCCTCAGGAGGCCGAGGACGCAGTCCAGGACGCCTTTGTCAAATATCTGGAAAAGGCCCCCAGGGACCTGCGGGACCCTGCCGCCTGGCTCACCCGGGTACTGGTGAATGGCTGCAAAAGCCGCCTCCGCCTCCAGTGGCGGCAGGTGACCGAGCTTCCCGACGCCCTCCCCGCCCCCGCCCCAGCGGAGCGGGAGGAATTGGAGGAACTCTGGTCTTTGTCCCCCCAAGAGCGCACTGCCATCCACCTTTTCTATTACGAGGGCTACTCCACCGATGAAATATCCAGGATCACCGGGGTGGCCCCGGGCACGGTCCGGGCCCGGCTTTCCAGAGCCCGGGAGCGTCTCCGGAAGCTGTTATCCGACGTTTGAAAGGAGCTCTCCATGAACCCATACAAAACCTATATGGACCGCCAAGTTCTCTCCCCCCAGGCCCACGACCGGCTCCTGGCCCTGGCCCGCTCCCAGTATCCCCCAAAAAAGCAAAATCAAGGAGGTCACATCATGAAATTTACCGCCCTGGCGGCCTGCGCCGCCCTCATTTTCAGCCTGGGCTGGCAGAGCCTGGGCAAGCCCCCGGTGGAGCCTGTGACAGACCCCCTCCCCCCGGCCACCACCACCCCGGCCCCCTTCCAGGAGGACGCCGACCCGGTGGAACCCGTGGAAAATGGCTACCTTATCCACAGTCCCTCCGAGGAGCGGCTCAACTTCTATGCCATGCCCGCCCTGAACTTCCGGGAGGAGTACAACGACATTGCCGCCTCCATCGCCCTGCCCGAGGGCAGCTTCCGTGTGGAGCTGACCCTGAAGGACCTGCAAAAAGTCTTCTGGGGCCCCGAGGGTAAGCCGGACACCCTGAACCCCGACACCGACCTTCCCTGGGGCCTGGGTTGGAACGGCTATACCGTCCATGTGGTGGCCCTCTACGACGGAAACGGGGACCTGTGGATGTTCACGGTCTATGGCAACAAGGATTTGGACAGCTTCGAGCTCCAGGTCTCCCCCGGCCGCCTGCCCCCCCAGTGCCTTGCCGACCCCGATGGGGAGAGCGTGGACGTAAACGGGACGGAGGTCACCTCCTACTACCACGCCTATGACCGGAACGGGGACGGCCTCACCGACCATGTCTGCACCAGCGAGTTTTTGGTGGACGGTTACGGCTACCGGTTCCGCAACGCTTACACCGAAACGGGGAAGGAAGAATTCAACGTGGCCGAGGCGGCCAAGTTCCTTAACACCTGCTTCGTCATGCGCGCCGCCCAGTGGACGGACAGCCGGTGCTATTTCGGCCACATCGCCCACAATGACAACATTCCCCCCTGGGAGGAGACCAACTTCGACACCCTGGCGGAGGCCCGGGAGCGGACCGAATTCGCCCCCTATCTGCCCGAGACCGCCCCTGTGAACTGGAGTGAGTTCCACGGCCGACTCAGCTACCAGGAGGGAAGCTACAACTACCTCTTCGTCCGCTGGAGCAAGATGTACGACAACGTGGAGATCGACGTCCACCTCCCCGAGGGGGACAGCACCGACTACTACCACACCCAGCTAGTGGACGTGACCGTCCCGGAAAGCTACGACTGGCAGCTCTACGACGGCCCCATCAGCGACACGGTGCCCCAGGAGTACCGCATGGCCTTCTACAAGCCCGCCTTCCGGGCCAAGGATATGTCCTTTGAGGTGGTCCAGGCCCGGATGCACGGCCACGACACCGGCGGAGAGATCTGCCACTTCTATGTGATCCACGAAGACGGCGTTGTGGTGGGCTACGACTGCTCCGGCGTCACTGCGCAAGAGGTCTGGGACTTGGTAGAACCAACGCTTTGAACTGAAAAAACGAGAGCTGCGCCGGCCGTGTCCGGGACGTTCCAAAGCCCGTTTGACACAGTAAAACACCCCCGAAGTCTTTTGGCTTCGGGGATGCCGTTTGCGGCTTACTCTATGAAAACTCCATAGAGAAATCGGGGACTTTCAGCCGTTCTTCCACAAAGCGGAGGAACCGCCGGACCAGAGGGGTAGGGTCCTTCTGATAGAAGAAGCCATAGGGCAGGGTGTAATTCCAGGCACAGGGCACCGGAACCAACTGAGAATGGATGTCCTGCCAGCACTGCGGAATCTGGAGCAAGTAGCCGTTGGCAGCGCACATACTGAAAAGGGGCAGGTCGTAGCTCTCCACCGGGAGGACCCTGACGCCGTAGGTCTCGGCCTCCTGCCGGAGGGCCTGAAGGGAGTCGGAGAAACGGGGGGAATCCACAGTCACTAAGGTCTGGTCCCGCATATCCTCGTAGTGAAGGAGAGGTCTTTTTGCCAGGGAGTGTCCTTCCCAGACGGCGCAGACCAAGGGCACCTGGGTCAGCTCCAAAAATTCCATCCCGAAAGGATTGTCCCTTCCCCAGGAGACACCCTCCAAAAGGTCGATGAGGTCCATGGAGCTTTGGGAGGTAATGTCTTTTATGGTCACCTGATAGGTGGTACCAGACCCTTCTGTAAATTGGTTCCAAAGATCGTAGAAGACCCGGCAGAGCAGGAGCAGCGTGGTGCCCACCCGGATCTCTTTTCCCTCCCGGGCCTCCAGGGCGGCAAGCTCCCGGCGGATATGGCGGCTCTGCTCCACCAGCTTGGTCCCCTCCCGGCGGAGCAACTCCCCCGCCGGGGTGAGGGTGGTCCCCCGTGAGGTACGGTTCAGAAGCCGGATATCCAGATCCCGCTCCAGGGCGTTGATCTGCTGGATCACGGCGCTGGGGGTGATGAAGAGGGCGTCGGCGGCGAGAAGGCTGACCCTACCCCCACCGCCGGAGGCGGCACCTACACCCCTGGTACATACTCCGCCACCGTAAAGGGCTACGCCAGCTTCATCACGGTGAACATGACCTTCTCCGCTGACGCTATCACCGCCTGCGAGGTGAATGCCGCCGGAGAGACCCCCGACATCGGCGACAAGGCCGCCCAGGAGCTGGCCGGGCTCATTGTGTCGGAGCAGAATGTGGACGCCGTCAAGGCCATTCTGGGGGAAGAGGTATAAGCCATATCCCTCGCTGAAAACATCAAACAAAGGAGCGCCGCTTCATGGGAAGCGGCGCTCCTTTGATATCTGTCCCTCAGCCCAGAAGGGATAAATGGAACCGGAAGCCGGCGATGTCCTCAGCAAAATAGACGATACGGATCTTCCCCGCCTCGTTCCGGCCGATGGTGGTCTCGTCAAAGGCAATCCCCTTGCCCGCAAGGTACTCCATAGCCTTCTCCACGTCGTTGGTGCCGATGGCCACATGGCCCAGCGCACCGTACCAGGGCTTCTTCATGACCTCGAACTGCTCGTTGACGAAGATGGCGGCGGGCGTCTCCCGGCTCTCAAACCCGAATAGGGCGCAGAGGGTCTCGGCGGTCTTCTTCCCCGCGGCCTCGTCGGGGTTGTTGATGCCCAGGTGCAAAAGGGTAAAGCCCAGTTCTTTCCCATTCATTACAAAAACTCCTTCCTTTTTGTAGATAGCTCCATTTTACCCCACTTTTTCCCCAATGGCAAGAGGAAGAGACGTCCCCGGCGGGGCCGTCTCTCACTGTGCTCTCACCGCTTTTTCAGCCAGATGACGAGGGCGGTGCGGTCATCCGCCGCCCCCACCCGTTTCTCGCTCTCCTCCATCACCGCCTTGGCAAGATCCTTGGGGCTCTGACCGTCAAACTTGGACAGCAGGTCCCGGACCCACTGGTCGTCCTCGGCCTCGGCCACCCCGTCACTGAGCATGAGCACGCAGTCGCCCGCCCCCAGCTTCAGCTTGGACACATCGGGGCCTGCGTTGCCCCCCGCTGTCAGCCCGGCGGGCAGGGAAGCGCCCGCCAGCCGGCTGACGATGCCCCGCCGCCGCAGGTAGGTGGGGGCGGCCCCCAGCTTGCAGACCTCCCCCTCCCCGGTATAGAGGTCCACCCGGAGAAGGTCCACGGTGGTGAAGGCCCCTGTCTCCTCGTTTTTGAGGGCCAGGGCGGAATTCACCGTCCGAAGGGCGGCATCGGATTCCATGCCCGAGCGGAGAAACTCCTCCAAAAGCCGCACCGCCAAGGCGCTCTCCCGATGGGCCGCCTCTCCGCTGCCCATACCGTCGCAGAGAAGGACAAATAGGCTGCCGTCCTCCCGCTTGAACCAGGTGCCCGTGTCCCCGCTCTCCCGCTGGCCCTCCCGACGGCGGGCGGTGATGCCCGCCACCGCCATCAGCGGCTCGGCCTGGGTGAGGATGCACCGGCCCGGTTCGGCCTCCACCACCCGAAGGGGCAGAGCCATCAAAGCCGAGAGCCGCTGGAGCTCCTCGGGCTTCTCCAGCCGCTCCATCCCTTCCCCGGCAAGCTCCAGCCGAAGACGGCCCATGCTGTCATAGTAGACGGTCGTCTCTCCCTCCAAACCGATGCCCGCCAAATGCTGGCGAAGCCGCCGCTCCCGCAGGGGGTCAGGGGTCAGTTCGGCGGACATCTCCACCGCCGCGGCGGTGAGCACGTCGGCCAGGGTCTCATACTGGCGGCACACCGCCCCCCGGCTCTCCCGGAGTCGGGATTGGTATTGCTGCCGGTAGCGGAGGGCAGTCATTTCCTCGTTGGCAGCGCGCAAAAAGGCGGGAAACTGGATACATCGGCTGGTGAACCAGCCGGGGAAGTCCCCACTCTCCCCTTTTCCCTTCTCCCGCATGGCGGGAAGGGCGTCGTTGAGGGCGTTGTATGTACTGACGTAATCATGCTCCCAGCAGGTACCCCGAAGGGCGCACTTTTTGCACACCCGCTCGGCGGCCCGGTCAAAGACGGCGGAGGGGTCGGCGTCGTTGGGCCCCTGGTCGGGAAAGGCGGTACGAAGACTATTCCCCACACTGCGGAAGGCTCTGGCCGTATCCCGGAGCCGGGCCTTCACATACTCTCCCGCCCGTTTGGCCGCATCGCCCTCCCCCTCGTGGGTAAGCCGGGCCTCCATCTGCCGAAGCCAGCCCCCGGGCAGCAGCATGAAAAGCACCGAGGCCATAAAGACCTCGTAAAGCCCTGAAATGCGGGGTTCCCCCTCCCAGGTCCACAGCACCGCCGCGGCGTTGGACACCACAAAGGTGATGGCTCCAAAAAGCCGCCCCTGCTTCCAACCCGCCCCAGTGAGGAGGCCGGAAAAGCCGTAGGCCATGGTGTAGAAGGGGCTGAGACCCGAAGCAAGGTCCATCCCCAGCCCGGCGGCCACCCCCGCCGCCGCGCCGCAGCCCATACCTCCCGTGTGGGCCACCGCCAGCACCAGCGCCACCGCCAGCACCCGCCCCACTGACAGATCTCCCAGAAACGTGATACCCGCCAGAGACATGAGCAGGCTGCCCAGCAAAAAGAAAAGGCTTACCGCCTGCCGGGTGGTCAATACCTGAGCCTCCTCTTTCCGCTTCCAGGGGGCGAGGGCCAGCCGGTAAAAGTAGGCCGAAGCCCCCGCCAGCAAAACTTCCGTCAGGAAAAACACCACCCGGGACGGCCTCCAGAGGGCGTCGCTCAAGTAGACAAAGCCGGTGACGGCGTCCATTCCCGCCGCCATCAGGGGCATGAACCAGCGCTTCTTATAGAGCTTCACATCATAGAACGCAAAGGCCACCGAAAACACCAGTACGCAGGCGGCGGCGTAGCGAATGCCCTCCAAAAAGCCCCGGAAGGTGAGGTAGCCCAGCACCGCCCCCAGAAGGGCGCAGAGCCCGTCGGTGCCCGAACCTGAACAGGCCACAAACCCAACTCCAAAGGGAGAAAAGCCGCCGAAGATCTCTCCCGCCGACAACACCGCCCCCAATGTAAAACGGATCCCCCACTCGGCAAGGCGCACCATTGTTTGGGAGCGAAACACCTCCCGGCCGGCCTGAGCCAGCTCCCGGCCCGGTCCTCCTTTGATTTTTCCCTTCTCTGCCATGGCAGTCTCCTCCTAAGTAAAGAACTTACATTGTACTCGGTTGAAGACCAGTATATTCCAAATTTTGGAAATTTCTCGCCGAAATTTGGTGGCAGAGCCTATTCCTCTTTCCCGCCGGAAAGATTTTTGTAAAATACAAGCAGAACCGGGAGCATTGCTCCCGGTTCTTGCCTATGTTTCCTGTGGTAAGTCTTCTTTTTTGCTGTTTGTGTTCCATGCTCCGCCCAGCATCAGCCCGGGGATGAAAAACACCGATGGATTTTGGGCTGCCCAGAGCCAAGCAGAGATATTCGTTAACTTTGATAAACCGCCGAGCACCGGCGGAAGTTGAAACATCGCCCCTACACCAATGAAAAACACAATTGTCAGCAGCCCGAGGACGATACCAATACCCAAGGTGAGGCGGCGGAAAAAGGGGGTACATTTGTTCTCAAAAAACAGGCGGGCAGTAAGGTATCCCAAAGAGAGCCAGACAGTGTATTGGAAGAAATATCTATACCACAGATAGGATGCGGGGTGTGCAAACAAATAGGGGTCATAATTGCTTTTCGCATAGATACAGATCCCCGCAGACAGGACAAAAAGTATGAGTGCCCCCCAAAAGACTACTTTTTGGCAAAATGATTTCGAGTTCATTGTACCCCTCCTTAAAATTAGTAGACAGGAGGACGGTTCTTCTGTCTTCTATATCAATTAGTCAGAACAAAAGAACCGTCCCCCTGTCTTCGTACTTCTCTGCCTTCTACTATTCGGCGACAAAACTATCCCAGAGTTCGTTTACAAAAGCGACTAACTGGGGATTGTCAATTCCAAAGAACAACTTATGTTTTTCGCTTGATTCATCGGGGGTAACAGGAATTGGCAGAGCGCCTTGCCGCGGGATGCAAAAGAGATATGTACCTATTGAGGTAGAAATATATAGATTTAGTTGTCGTTTTTCATTCGCCCCGGAAGGAGAAATTACGATGCTTTGGGGAGTCATGGAATGAAGAATCTGCGCCAGTATAGCCAGATTATCGTTGGACAGAAAATATGGCTCTGGGTATTCAGTATGATTATAGCTGTCCGAAATAATTGCAAAGTCCACATCAGAGGGAGAAAAATTTTCTGTCCAGTTCAAAAAGGGAAGGCAGTTTTTCTGGTAGGCCAATGTGCGTATCACAATTTTCTGAGCAGCAATCAAAAGAACTCCTATCACACATATAAGTATAATTTTCTTTTTCCAACTCATCGTCAATCCTCCATATTGTGGGAGACTCGCAGCAAACGGCGAGCCTCCCACAAGAATGTTATTGCCCCGCAAAAATTGATAGGGGTCAGGTTCTGTCACAAAATATAAAGTTGTACTGTCTCCCCAAGCATCAGATACTACGGCTCGATACTCAATTGTTGTTGAACATTCATATTTGGTTCGACCACCAGTCCCAGCATCGAATTGGTATGTGATTGGGAGATAACCATCATCAAAATTGAAAGTGCCAGTATAGGTAGCATTAAGGTTCTTGGTACCATTAGACGTGGTAATTTTCCCTTCTAATGAATCTATAACTGCTGATATGAAAGATGTGGGAACGGGAAGGCCAGCAGACGATCCGAGGAAACCGAGAATATCAACAAATAGAGCTCGAATTGGTTGTGAAATTGCTATTGTTGAACCTTTGGGCAATTCAGCATCATATTCAAAGCCAGCAATATAGCCATTTCCGCTGATACGCTCCATTGTATACTCAATAGAAGAAACATTTATGCGGGAACCACCGGTAAATATTTTATTTAGTGCGGTCTTTAGACCAGCACAATTTGATTGAACACAGGTAACTCCTCGCAATGATTGTGGCGCAAAGTAATAATTCATTTTCCCCGCGTTAGAAAGATTAACAATATTACTACTACCAGGTATAGTCATCGTGTGAGTACAGTAAAGATAATATTTATCATTGAGATCATATGGTGCGATAGGATACTTGTATAAATTTTCGCCAACTTCGGACACTGGAACGTTTGATAGATCTTCTTGTTGAAAATCTACCCATTCCTCATATGACAGCACTCGATTACCAAACGTAAAGATTACACCCATGTCTTCGCCATTTGAGTTATCACCGGTAAGGACAACACCGACCTTAATATTGTCAGAACTCGCCAATTTTTGAAAACCGACCGTTACGAGATAATCCACATTATTAATTGATTGTTCGCCAACCAATTTACCCTGAAAATACGTATCCTCCTTATAAGGAGTACTTTCTACAGAACCTCAGGTAGTAAAATCTATCGTTTCATGTGGCAACTGAATTGTAAAAGCTAAAATCACATAAGGGGATTCTTCTGCATCAACAGAGGTCATTGTATAGCTATAACGGACACTATTAGGCAATACGTTCAACTCATCAAAGTCCAAGTTGGAAGAAGACTCTTCAAAAATTTCCGCAAAAGACCCCGTATCAGAAACCCATAAATCTGACGCAGTGGATGTATCTTCAACTGCCAGTACTTTAGCCGAAGGCATCATGAACGATAAAATCAGAATTGTGCAAATAAAGCGCTTGCTGTTCTCTGCAAAGTTTTTCATATGTTCACTCCATTCATTTAATGTTCTGGTTTTGTCAATGTGTTTTTGTGTGGGGCGGTGAAGCCTTACCCGTACACCGAATCGGTGACGGTGTCGTACCCGGCGGAGCCGCGGACCGTGACGGTGTACTTCAGCTCGCAGTTGCCCTTGCTGATGGTGTCCTTGGTCAGGCTCTTGTTCAGAGTGGCGCTGCCTGTTCCCGAGGTGGTCCAGGTGGCCAGGGAGCTGCCGTCAGCGTACAGCGTGGCCGTAATGGTGATCTTGGCGGTGGAGTCGGTAGCTCTGACTGTGATCTTTCCTGTTGCGGTAGTACCCGACACAGAGAAAATTGGACGACAGGTAAAGTCATTCCAGGTACGAGGCTCTACCGCGTGGGCACACAGGGTCATGCACATGGCCAGCAGCAGGGTCAATGCGGTGATACGCTTTTTCATGGAAGTATCCTCCTTTCCTTGGTAGTAGAGCCGCCCTTTTATGGCTCTCTATAAGGGTAACGGTTCAGGAGGGATTTTCCTGACAGAATTTTTGAAAATTTTTCAAAAAATTTTCAGATTTTAATTTTCTCCTGTAATTCCAAGGCTTTCCGCCATTTTAACAAGTTCTTTTTCGCTGGTGGTAGAGAAGAAATAATAAACAAATCCGTTTTCTTCATCAAACAAAATGAGGTGGTTAAAATAGTTTTCCGATATAGCAGTATAAAGATAGCCATTCATATCATTGACAGTGATATTTGAGCGGGTGGAATGTTCGTTATCAAATAGAATCGCTCCACCTTGAGATAGAAGTATGTGAGAATAATAGATAACTTGCTCTTTTTCATTCTGATAAATGAAATCGGCGGAAAGAGGAGCCACATCCCGCTCCGTTTCCACAAACCCCTCGGGCAAATAGCCAGGCACAATGGTTCCCAGCAGCGCCGGGTCCCCGTCCTGGCCCCGAAATTCGTACTGGTCCACCGCCTCCCCATGCTGGAAGATATACTTTTCCACCCAGGCCCGGGTGGTGGGATTGGTCCAGGCAAGGATGCCGGAAAGCCCCAGGACCAACAGCAGACAGGCTGCTGCCCGAAGAATGCGCCGCCCTTGGGGAACTGCCCGGCGGAAGGGGGCCTTCCGCAGCTTCTGCTGCCATTGTAGATATCCCATAGAGTAAACAGGTTCCGGGAGGGCGACCATATCGGCGGTCAAAATGTCCTCATGGTCCGCCCTGACCCCGTCCAGCAAAGCCCGGCGCAGCAGAACGTCAAATTCATTTCCCGCTTCCATACTCATACCCCTCCTCCCGCAGTTTTTCAATGAGCAGCTTCCGCCCCCGGCGGACCCGCTGGCTGACGGCATCAGCAGAAAGGCCCAGAGCTTTTCCGATCTCTCTGTCCTTCATTTCCAGCACAAATTTCATCTCCAACACCTGGCGGTAAGTTTCCGGCATAGAGCGAATGAGCGCCACCAGCCGGTCATAGCCCGTTTCCGCCTCCACCCCCACCGGGGAGGGCGGGTCCCATTCCTCCGGAAAGGCGGCCTCCCTGCCCCGCTTGCGCAGAATATCGATGGAAACGTTCTTCACTATGGTAACGGCCCAGGGTCCGATTTCCTGACAACTTTTTTCAAAAATTTTTTTGAAAGTTTTGAAGTGTCTCGCCACCCGCAGAAAAGCCTCCTGCACAGCGTCCTCCGCCAAAGTCGGGTCCTGTAGGATACTTAGGGCCACGTGGTACAATTTCTTCTCATACCGGCTGAAAAATTCCAAAAACAAGTCTTTATCACTCTGTTCGCCCAGCACAGAAAGACATACCGCCAACATAGCCCATCCTCCTTTCCTTTTTTCCCCATCATACACAAAAACCGGAGGAAAGTAAAGCAACGGGCACAGCTTTTCTCCCGGCGGAGCATCTGAAATGCCCGATTGCAAAGGTCTTTATTTCGTGGTACAATAGAAGAACCTTTTTACAAAAGCGGGGGAAATAAGTATGAAAATCGGCAGTGTGAATATCCCTTCCCCCCTGGTGCTGGCCCCCATGGCGGGGGTCACCGACCTTGCCTTCCGCACTGTCTGCCGGGAGCTGGGGGCGGGCTACACCATCACTGAGATGGTCTCCGCCAAGGCCCTTTGTTATCAGGACAGAAAGACCCTGCCCCTATTGAAACTGGGAGAAAACGAGCATCCCGCCGCCGTACAGCTTTTCGGCTCGGAGGAGGACGCCATGGAAAAGGCCGCCGCCAAAGCCGCCGAGTACTCCGGGGCGGACATCATCGACATCAACATGGGCTGCCCGGTGCCCAAGGTGTGCAACAACGGA
>JAAWPV010000038.1 GCA_022800215.1 Oscillospiraceae bacterium
AAGGGCGGAGAGCAGGTCAGCGAAGGCGTCTGGACCGAAGCGAGGGCGAGGGAAGGGCCGCAAGGCCCGGACACCAGCCCGAGTCGGAGGGAAGACAACTGAGCGCCCTGACCTGCTCGCAGCTTGACAGCCCGAAGGGCGGAGAGGAACCAAAGTCATAAACTGTTCGGCAAAAATTCAAAAAAAACCCCATTTTTCTTCATGATTTGGACATAATTCTTTTGTATCCTATACCCTGTTCCCAATCTAAACCATTTTTCACAAAGGAGCGACGGCACCATGTACTACAACGACTACAACCGCTTCAATGAGCTCTCTCCCATGGCTGAGCCCCCTCAGGAGCCTCCCCGGAAGAAGAGATCCGGGCTGAGGATCGCCGCACTGTGCCTTGTGTTTGCCCTGCTGGGCGGGGTGGCCGGAGGAGCCGCCGTTACCTATCTGCCCAGGGTAAACCCCGACACCACCACCATCTATGAGGGAAGTCACGAGCCCGTCGTCGTGGGGGTGTCCAACATCTCCTCCGACAAGCCCCTGACCCCCGCCCAGGTCTACGCCGCCAACGTGGGCTCCACCGTGGGCATCACCACCGAGCTTGTCACCACCAACTTCTGGGGACAGCAGGTCCGGGGCGCCGCCGCGGGCTCCGGCTTCGTCATCACCTCCGATGGATATATCCTCACCAACTACCACGTCATCGACGGCGCCACCTCCATCCAGGTGGCCTTTGTGGACGGCACCACCTACCCCGCCGTCCTGGTGGGGGGCGAGGAGGCCAACGACGTGGCGGTGTTGAAAATCGAGGCCACCGGCCTCACCCCCGTGGTACTGGGGGATTCGGACAACCTGGTGGTGGGGGAGCAGGTCTCTGCCATCGGCAACCCCCTGGGTGAGCTGACCTACACCCTGACGGTGGGCTACGTCTCCGCCCGGGACCGGTCCATCACCATGAGCGACGGCACCATCATGAACATGCTCCAGACGGACACCGCCATCAACTCGGGCAACTCGGGCGGGCCCCTCTTCAACAGCTACGGCCAGGCGGTAGGCATCACCACCGCCAAGTACTCCGGCTCCTCGGGCTCCAGCGCCTCCATCGAGGGCATCGGCTTCGCCATCCCCATCAACGACGTGCGGGACATGGTGAAGGATATTATGGAGAAGGGCTATGTCACCGGCAAACCCAACGTGGGCGTCCTCCTCAACGACGTATCCTCCGCCGCCCAGCGCTACGGGATTCCCGCAGGCGCCGAGATCATGGCCGTTCTGGAGGGCTCCTGCGGCGAGAAGGCGGGACTCCGGGAGGGCGATATCGTCACCGCCGTGGATGACACCGCCGTCACCTCCGCCAACCAGCTCACCTCAGCGGTGAAGAATTACAAGGCCGGGGATGCGGTGCAGTTCACCCTCTACCGCAGCGGAGAGACCCTGACAGTGGACGTCACCCTGGACGAAAACGACATGGACCGGACCCAGGCCATGCAGGAGATGCAGCAGAGCTATCAGGAGGCCCAGCAGAATCAGCAGAACCAGCAGCAGAGCAATGTCTACTCCTGGCCTTTCGGGAGTTTTGGGTGGTAAAAAGAAGGGGCTTCCGGCAGGATTCTGCCGGGAGCCTTCTTTATTTGATATTGATATGGGGGCGCTTTGCCGTCAAAGCGCCCCCAAACCCCCGAAACCGCCCGAGAGGGAAAGTTTCGATTCTTTCCCTCTCGGGACTCTCCCTTTCAACGACCAAAGAGGGGCCGGCTACGGCCGCCCCTCTTTGGAAACTCCCCAAGGCCGTCCTATCGTAGTTTTCTGACCCGCCCCCTGCACTTTGTGGCAGGGGGCGGGTTCGTGAAAAATCCTCTTCCCAAATTTGCCCTCCCTATATATAACGGTCCAGAGGGGGCAACTGTTGATGAAATTTTCAAATTTTTTCTTTTCGGTGAAAAATTTTCGCCTCTTGAAACGTGTTATGGGTGAAAGGAGATGAGCCGATGACCCAAACCATAACGGAAGATGAGCTTCGCCGAGTGGTAAAGGCCTATTCCGATATGCTGCTGCGGGTAGCCATGACTCGGGTGCCCACCCCGGCCGACGCCGAGGATGTGGTCCAGGATGTGTTCCTGCGGCTTCTCACCCACGCACCCCGTTTCCGGGACGGGGAGCATGAGAAGGCCTGGCTCCTGCGGACCACCCTCAACCGCTCCAGGGACCTTTATAGGCTCCGGCGTGACGACGCCCCCCTGGAGGAAGCGGCAAATGCCGCCGTGGAGACCCCCGACTACGGCCCCCTCCTCTCCGCTGTCCGCTCCCTGCCCGAGGCGTACAGCGCCGTGATCCATCTCTACTATTACGAGGGCTATTCCATCAAAGAGATCGCCAGGCTGCTGGCGCTGCCTGTCCCCACCGTGGGGACCCGGCTGGCCCGCGGGCGGGACCGCCTGCGGGAAATGCTGAAGGAGGAAGAGTTGGTATGAAAAAAGACGAATACCGCGCCGAAGTGGACGCCCTCCGGTTCAGCCCCGATTTTCAGGACCGGACGGTGGCACGCCTCTCTACCCTGGCCAAACAGGAGGAGAAACCTATCATGAAGCATCAGAAACTGCGCACCGGACTCATTGCCGCCGCCGTGGCGGCCGCATTGAGCATCACCGCCTACGCCGCCGTCGTCATGCTGCGGCCCCAGGACGTGGCCCAGCGGGCGGGAAACGAGGCCCTGGCCGCCGCCTTCCAGAGCGAAGAGGCCGTCACTGTGGACGAGACCCGGACCGTGGGTGATTACAAGGTCACCTTTATGGGCCTTGTCAGCGGCCAAGGGCTCAGCCGGGTGGAAAGTCTGCCCGACAGCATCACCCGGGACAAAACCTACGCTGTCCTGGCCTACGCCCGTACCGACGGCACCCCCATTGAGGACGATGTGCCCGAGCTCACCGTCAGCCCCCTGGTGGAGGGCTACGCCCCCTGGCTGGTGAACGCCTGGACCCTGAACGGCGGCGTCCACTCTTTCGCCCAGGAGGGGATGCTTTACTACCTCTTCGAGTGCGACAATGTGGAACCTTTTGCTGACCGCACCGTCTATCTGGCGGTGTACCCCGGCACCCACATCCCGCCCAGCGCCGAGAATTTCGCCATCAGCGACGAGGGGCATATCTCGGTGGTGGCCGGAGCCGACGTGGCCATGTTCGTCCTGCCCCTGGACGAGGGCAAGGCCGACCCTGAGAAGGTGGCCGAGATGGGCTTTGACACCTGGGAGCCCTTGGAGATGGACACCACCGAGGACGAGCCTTTCGGCGGCGAGGTCCAGATCATTCCCGAGCCGTCAACAGAATTCAGCGGCGACGGCGACATCCAGGTCAAGGACTACACCCAGACCGAGATCATCGTCCTGCCCTCCATGGCGCCCCAGAACTGAAATAAGGACAAAAGAGATCCCCGGGGGTTGAGCCCTTGGGGATCTCTAAATTTTGCGAAAAGTGCATTTTATGTATTTCCCTGCCGGGAGCCTTCCTTTCCCGTGTGGGAAAGGAAGCGAAAGGACACCAGAGAGAGGGCGTTTCGATTCGCCCTCTCTCTGGACTCTCTCCCCCAACGACCAAAGAGGGACAACTGCGGTTGCCCCTCTTTGGAAACTCCCCGTAGCTGTCCTATTTCAAATTAGCGGCCTGCGCCCTGCACTTCGTGGCAGGGCTCGGGCACGGGGCAAGCTGCGTAAATAGAGGCGGCGCGATTTCAATCGGCCTTTTGCCTGTGTTTCACCAACCTATGCGCAGGCGCGGGGCAAGTGGGACCATGGGAGCGCAAGGAAGAAAGAGCCGACATTAGAGCACTTGGCCTTGACCTTAAAGTTCGGAGTCCAGAACCGCTTTCTAAGCGGTTTTGGCCCCGGCCGGGCAGGCCGGAAAACATGTTCAACAAAACCTATTCCTAAACAAAGAAAAGCCCCGAAGCCAATGCTTCGGGGCTTTTACTATTAGAAGATTGAGGGCTGTCACGTAGCGTCGTCCTCGCAAGGTCCGCTCCCCTCCCAACGGCTGGGCAGTCCCTACGGCTCGGGCTGGTCTCTGGGGCCGATGGCCCCATCGCTCGCCCTCGTGACCGTCCAAGCGCCCTCGTTGCCCGCTTCTCCACGCTTCTTTTTACCGATTCTCCCCGGGGGTGTAGGCCACCACGGTGCGGCGGTTGGGCTCCACGCCCACCGAATAGGTGGAGATGTCAGGCTTGCCTTGAAGGGCGGTGTGGACCACATGACGCTCATAGGCGTTCATGGGCTCCAAGGTCATGTTCCGGCGGTAACGGACCACCTTGTCGGCCACCCGGAGGGCCATCCGCTCCAGGGATTCCTCCCGCTTGGCCCGGTAGCCCTCGGCGTCGATGCGGACCCGGACCCGCTTCTGCTGGCCCCGGTTGACGGCGTAGCCGGTGAGCTGCTGGATGGCGTCCAGGGTCTCCCCCCGGCGGCCGATGATGGCCCCCAGGCCTTCGCCCACCAGCTCCACCAGATAGTTGCCCTCCCCGTCCACGCTGACCTGTGCCTGGGCGTTGACCTCCAGCCGGCTGAGAAGGCCGGTGAGGAAATCCACGATCTTGGCGGACACGTCATCGTCGGCGGGGGCAGCGGCGCTCTTTTCCGGGGCGGCAGGCGCTTCAGCGGGGGCGGTGTCCTCCGCCTTGGGGGCTTCCTGCTCCGCAGGAGCGGCCTTGGGGGCCTCCTGAACCACAGGCTCCTCCACCAGCTCCTCATCGGGCCCTTCGTAGCTCACCCGCACCTTGGCCAATGTGCCGCCGATGCCCAGAAAACCGGGCTTGGCAAGCTCCAGCACCTCCACGGAGACCTCCTCACGGGAAAGGCCCAGCTTCTCCAGGGCGGCGGCGATGGCCGCATCCTCGGTCTTGCCTGTCATTTCAATAAACTTCTGCATGGTGATTTCTCCTTCCCATGAGTAATATCAATCCTCGTTTTTGTCCTTCTTCTTCTTTTTCTTGCCCTGCTCGGCTTCCGCCTGCGCCCGGAACATGGCCTCGATGGCCCCTTCATCGTAGGGGGTCACCTCGCCGAACCGCTTGGGGTCGTATGCCCGGCCCCGGGCATACTGGCGCATACCGGAACGGCTGGCCTCCCGGACTTCGGGGGGAATCTTGGCGGCCTCGGCCTCGTCCAGAGCCTTCTGCTTGGTCTTGTTCTTCTTGGCTTCCTCCGCCTCCCGGGCCTTGGCCTCCGCCTTCTCCCGGCGAAGCCGCTTTTCCTCCTCTTTCTCCTCCAGCTCCCGCTGTCTGGCAGCCTCGGCGGCCTTCTCATAATCCTTCTTCAGGATCTTGGCGCAAATAAGCTCCTGGATGGTGGAAAACACGCTGTTGGAGATGATGTACAGGCCCATGGCGCCGGGCATGACGAAACCGAACCACAGCATCATAAGAGGGCTCATGAGCATCATCATTTTGCTCTGCCCGGCGGCCGCCTGGTTCTGGTTGTTCATCTGGTTGGTCTTCATCATGATGACCGAGCTTAAAAGGGCAGTGCCCGCACAGAGGGCCACGATGAGCAACAGGCCGATGGCATTCCAGGTGATACCGCCCTCCCAGAATTTCCAGTTGGGGGTATCGGCCAGGTTGATGCCCAGGAAGTTCAGGTTGATGCCGTAGAGGTCAGCCTCCGGCGCGGCGGCCTGGGCGGTGTTCAGCAGGCCGGGGTTATTGAAGAGCTTGGACACGATGTCGATTTCGGGATAACCACGGCTCAGGGTCGCGCCGGCGCCGGTAACGGCGGTGGTGATGGCGGTGATGGCCGTTTCCGTCAGCCCCAGCCAATACTTGAGGGGCCGGCGGACCACGGCGTAGATGGGAAAGAGGATAAAGAGGGGGATCATGGACCAAAGACAACCCCCCGAGGGATTGACCCCCTCCTTCTCGTAGAGCTTCTGCATCTCTTCCTGATACCGGGCCTGGTCCTTGGCGTACTGCTTTTGGAGCTTCTGGAGCTTGCCCGAGAGCATGTTCATCTGGATCATGCTCTTTTTTCCCTTCAGGGACAAGGGGAACAAAATCACCTTAATGGCCAGGGAAAAGAGAATGATCGCGATACCGTAGCTGTTGAAGAAGCTGTAAAAGAACTTCAAAAGCCAGGTGAAGGGGAACATGAGATAATACCAAATATCCATTCCTATGTAGCCTCCAGGATTCTTTCCTCCCGGCAGGGCCGTGGAGGAATGTAGAGTGCCCGTCAGGGGACGGGGTCGTACTCGATGCTTTTCTGCTTGTGGAAGGGCTGACACCGCAGGATCCGGCGCAGGGAAAGCCAGCCGCCCTTGAGGGCGCCGTACTTCTCCACCGCCTCCATGGCGTATTGGGAGCAGGTGGGGATAAACCGGCAGCAGGGCGGCCTTCCCGGGGAAATGTGCCTGCGGTAAAAACGGATACACCAAAGGAGAAGGGACTTCATTTCCGCCCCTCCCGCTGCCGCACGCCCAGCTTGTCCAACAGGCGGAGAAGATCCCGCTCCAGCTCGGCATAGGAGGCGAAGGCGGCTCTCACCCGGCCCACCACCACGATGTCGAAGCCGGGGGTCATCTGGTGCTCGTGGATCCGGTATGCCTCCCGGATGCGGCGGCGGATCTTGTTCCTCACCACCGCCTTGCCCACCTTGGTCCCCACGGTGAGCCCCAGCCGGTTTTTCCTCATGTGGTTGGGCCGCACATACACCGCCACAGTGCCTGCGGCGGCGCTTTTCCCCTTGGCGTAGAGCCGGCGGAACAGATGAGGCTCCTTCAGCGAAACGGTATACTTCATCTGTCTTCACCTCCATGCACCGCAGGGGCGGTAGATAGTCCACCGCCCCACAGAAAAGCCCTATTTGGTTTGCTGCGCCACCTTAGTGGGAAAGACGGACACGGCCGGCACGACGGCGGCGGGCCAGGACCTTGCGGCCGTTGGCGGTAGCCATGCGCTTGCGGAACCCGTGGACCTTGCTGCGCTGACGCTTCTTGGGCTGATAGGTACGCTTCATTTCAGTACACCTCCTGTACACATTCTGACGGACGGCTTTGCCGCCCATCCACCACAATGCCCGGCATTGTCCGGACACGGTTGACATAGGAAGTCCTTCCGCCTTTGGAAAGACGCAAATGATATTATACTGGATAAAGTCAAACCCTGTCAACCGTCTTTTTTCGTAAAAATCATTCTCTTTCTTTCGAGACACAAGATATTGTGGACAAAAAATTTTTATCCACTAAAACCTATCTTTTTTGTGGAAAAATTTTTCCCGGAATTCCTTAATTGCATTGCTATGAGAAGGAATTTTTGTTATAATATATTAAATGTAGACATGCCATTCAAAGAGAGAAATGAGTGAGTAAAGATATATGAATTCCCCTTCTGAACTCTGGGCCCGCATCCTGAAGCTGATGGAAGCCGATCTGACCCCCACCACCCTCACCACCTGGTTTGACGATGCTGAGGCCGTGGCCCTGGAGGAAGACCGGTTTGTCCTCTATACCCCCTCCAATTTCAAGCGGGATACCATCGTCTCCCGCTATGTCCCCGCCATCCAAAAGGCCCTGAAGGAGCTCTTCTCCGCCGAGTTTTCCGTCACCGTTCTGGGGGAAGGCGAGCTGGAAAAGCACACCAGCACCCGGGAAAGCTCCTTTCTCCCCGGCACCGAGGGGTACACCTTCGATACCTTTGTGGTGGGCTCCTCCAACAAGTTCGCCTACGCTGCCGCCCGGGCGGTGGCCGACGAGCCGGGAAAGCCCGGCGGCTACAACCCCCTTTTTATCTACGGGGAGTCGGGCCTGGGGAAAACCCACCTTCTCTACGCCATCGCCTGGAAGACCCACCAGGACCATCCGGAATACAAGATCCTCTATATCAAAAGCGAGAATTTTGTCAACGAGCTGGTGTCCTATCTGCGGCAGAACCGGGATATGCAGGAATTCCGGGACAAATACCGCCAGGTGGACGTGTTTTTGATGGACGACGTACAGTTCATCGCCGGCAAGGAATCCAGCCAGGAGGAGATGTTTCATACCTTCAACACCCTCTACGAGCAGGGCAAACAGATTGTCTTTACCGCCGACCGTCCGCCCAAGGAGATGCTTCGCTTAGATGACCGGCTCCGGACCCGGTTCGAGTGGGGCCTTCCCATCGACGTACAGCCCCCCGACTACGAGACAAGGCTTGCCATCATCAAGAATAAGACCATCCGCCGGGGCATGAACCTGCCCGACCCGGTCCTTGCCTACATTGCGGACAACATCACCTCCAACGTCCGGCAGATCGAGGGCACGGTGAACAAGATCCTGGCCTTCCAGGAGCTCATGGGCGAGCAGGTGGACGTGGACACGGTGACCCGGGCCGTCCGGGATATGTTCAAAAATAAGACCGAATTTCTCCCCTCCGCCGACGTCATCATCGAGGAGGTGGGCAAGTTCTACAACATCGCCGCCTATGATATCAAGGGGCAGACCCGCACCAAGGACATCGCTCTGGCCCGGCAGATCGCCATGTATGAGATCCGCCGGATGACCAACCTCTCTCTGAAGGAGATCGGCGAGGTCTTTGAGGGCCGGGACCACACCACGGTGATGCACTCCATTGAGCGGGTGGAGAAGCTGATGAAATCTTCTCCCGAGATGGCCGAGGTCATCAAGGATATCAATGCGAATATCAATTCCAGGTATGAATAAGAAGAGCGGAGGATAGGCACATAGGGGCGCTTGGACTGGAGCGAGGGCGAGCGAAGGGCCGCAATGCGGGCCGTAGACCAGCCCGAGTCGTAAGGAAAGCGACCCGGCCATGTGCCCAATCCGCAGCTTGACAGCCCCACATTTCCACTATATTTCGTGTATATGTGCATAACTTTCTGTGGAAAACTTTTTTCTCCCCTCCTCCCGGTGGAAAGCCCCAAATTTCTTCCACATCCCCCTGTGGACGCCAAATTCTTCTCCCCCAACGCTTTTTCCCACTTTTCCACCCTTTTTTGCCTCTACTGATACTGTTACTAAATAAAGAATCCTCTCCTCTCCTTGCGGAGAACAGAGAAAGAATGGAGGTCCCCTCATGAAATTTTCCTGCGAAAAAGCTCTGCTCCAGTCAGCCATTGCCACCGCCTCCCGGGCCACAGCACCGAAAAGCTCCATCCCGGCGCTGGAGGGCATTCTGCTGGAGGCCGGCAGCGAACTGCTCCTCACCGGCTACAACCTGGAGACGGGCATCCGTACTGTGGTTCCCGCTGAGATCGGAGAGAAGGGCTCCCTGGTTCTCTCTGCCCGGCTGTTCGGTGACATCGTCCGGCGTCTGCCCGACGACGTGCTCACCGTCACCACCGAAGGCCTTACCGTCCATATCCAGTGCGGAGACGTGAACTATAACATCCAGGGCATCGACCCGGAGGATTTCCCCGAATTGCCTGTTGTGGAACCTCAGAACGCCCTTCTTCTGTCCCGGGCCACCCTATCCGACATGATAAGCCGCACCATCTTCGCCATCTCCCAGAACGACGGCCGGCCCATTCTCACCGGCTCCCTCTTTGAGGTCATGGGGCAGACCCTCACTGTGGTGTCTGTGGACGGCCAGCGGCTGGCCCTTCGGCGGGAGCAGCTGGAGAAGGCTCCCGGCCGGGACTTCTCCTTTGTGGTGCCCGGTATGGCCCTGGGTGAGGTACGGAGCATCTGCGGTGACAGCGAGGAAACGGTGGAGATCACCACCGGTCAGCGGCAGATCCTCTTCCGCATGGGCTCCACCATTCTGGTGACCCGGCGGCTGGAGGGTGAATTCCTCAACTACCGCCAGTCTATCTCCTGGAAGAGCACCATCGACCTTAACGTGGAGGTAAAGCAGCTCATGACCTCCATCGACCGGGTGAGCCTGATCCTTCAGGAGAATACCCGGAACCCTCTGCGGTGCATTGTGGGAGACGGGGTCATCTACCTGTCCTCTGTCACCGCCATCGGCAACGCCTCCGACCAGTGCCCTGTGGAGGGAAGCGGCGATGACCTCCATATCGGCTTCAACCACAAGTTCATGATGGATGCGCTGAAGGCCGTTCCCGTGGAGAAGGCCAAGCTGCTGATGGGTACCCCCTCCACCCCCTGTATCATCGTGCCCACCGACGCCGAGAGCGGCCAGGAGGCCTTCCTCTTCATGGTCCTGCCGGTGAGAATGTCAGCGTCTTGGGATAAATAAGAAGCGTGGAGAAGCGGACAAGGAGCGACACTGGACTGAAGCGAGGGCGAGTGATGGGGCCATCGGCCCCAGAGACCAGCCCGAGGCGGAGGGAAGTGGAGCGACTGTTCTGGCCGCTTCGAAGCGTGACAGCCTCTGGAGGTTATTATGCAAGAGCAAACCATTCCTATTACAAGCGAATTCATCAAGCTGGAGGGCCTTCTCAAGTTTGCCGGGGTCATGGACACCGGCGGGGAAGCCAAGCAGGCCATTCAGGCCGGGGAGGTCTCAGTCAACGGGGAAACCTGCACCATGCGGGGGAAAAAATGCCGCCCCGGCGACATTGTGGAGCTTGCCGGCGTGAGGATCACGGTGGCATGATCCTCAACCGTCTGGAGCTGGATTTTTTCCGCAACTATGTCCATGCCGAGGCCCAGTTTGCCGCCGGGGTCAACGTGATCTGGGGGGAGAACGCCCAGGGCAAGACAAACCTTCTGGAAGCCGCCGCCTACCTGTCCTCCGCCCGGTCCCACCGGGCCCGGTACGACAAGGAACTCATTCAGTTCGGGGTGGACCACGCCTTTGTCAAGGGGGAGGTTACCGCCCACGGGCGGGATTTCACACTGGAAGCCCGCCTGCACCGGGGGGAGCGGCGGCAGCTTTTTTCCAATGGGGTGAAGCTGAAAGCCGCCGGGGAGCTTGGCGAGGTGCTGAATACCATCCTTTTCTGTCCCGAGGACCTGAGCCTGATCCGGGCAGGCGCCGCCGAGCGCCGCAGGTTCCTGGACGACGCCATCTGCCAGCTCCGGCCCAAGTACGCCGCCGCTTTGGCGGAGTACCGGCGGCTCTATGAGCAGAAGACCCGTATCCTTCGGGACTGGGAGGACAAGCCCTCCCTGCTGGATACGCTGGACGATTTCAATTTACGTATGGCTCAGGTGGGGGCGGTCATCATCCACTACCGGGCCCATTTTGTGAAGCGGCTGGCCGCTTTGACGCCCCCTATCCAGTCCGACTTCTCCGGGGGCCGGGAAAAGCTCTCCCTGGGCTATGAGACAGTGTCCACCGTCACCGACCCGGAAGCCCCGCCCAAGGACCTGCTGCCCCAGCTTCTGGACCACCAGCAGTCCCACCGCCGGGCGGAGCTTGACTCCCGCCAGTGTCTTTCCGGCCCCCACAAGGACGATCTTGCCATTTTCATCGACGATCAGGCGGCCCGGCAGTTCGCCTCCCAGGGCCAGACCCGAACGGCGGCCCTCTCCCTGAAGCTGGCCTGCCGGGAGCTTTTCCGGGAGGACACCGGGGAGTGGCCCGTTCTCCTGCTGGACGACGTGCTCAGCGAGCTGGACGCCCGGCGCCAGGCCTTCGTGCTGGAACGCATCGACGGCGGCCAGGTCCTCATCACCTGCTGTGAGGAGGACAAGAGCGTCCCCGTGACGGGAAAACGGTTTGAGGTAAAAAACGGCACGGTTATTTCTTAAATATCCCCACCATAAGGAGCATTTATGGTCTTTTTACTTTTGTTCGTGGCCCCCGGCCTAGCGGCGCTGGTGGTGGAATACCTCTGCTGCCGCATTCCCAAAAAGCGCCTCTGGCGGGCACTTCCACCCCTGGTGCTGACTTTTGGGGCGGCTGTCGTGGTATGGAGCCGTGTCCACAGTTGGAGCGAGGGGCCCATCCCCATTGAGACATTGCTTTTCTTCCCCGGCGTGCCCGTGCTGGGCCTTGCCCTGGGCCTGTTTCTGGGTTGGCGGCTCTGGCACAAGCTCTGGGACCCCCGGGTGGTGACGGACAAGCGGAAGTAAGGAGGGTGACCATGAGCAACAAAGAGATTCGCCAGTGGGCCTATGAACATGCAAAAGGTAAGCGAGGAACACTGTTGGGCGCCGCCGCATTGATTTTACTTCCTACCTTTTTGAGGACCCTTACCCGGCTCCTACTACAACTGTGGGATATTACCCTTCCTATTTGGTGGGATTGGCCCCTTCACTGTTTGAGTCGGTTCCTTTTTCTGGGCACCACCTTTTTGGCACTGGAGATCGTTCAGGACCGGGAGGTGACGGCATTTCAGGTTTTTGCCCCCTTCAAATCCCAATGGCTCAAAAAGGCTATTCTGTGGACCCTTGTGGTGACGGTGGTACAGACGCTGCTGGGTCTCTATCCCAGTTTGCTGGAACGGGAGGGCCGGGCGTTGATGGCCCAGGGCGCTGCCTGGCGGACGGACCGGGAAAACTGGGTGGAGCTTTGGGGCATTTATTTGGACGGCGAAGCCCTGGTCCGAAAGGCGAGTGGGCTGAGTCTGCTGCTGTCAACTCCGGTCAGTATTCTGATGATGCCGGTGAATTATCTTCTCTTTCTGCGGCCGGAGCTTTCCTTTGGCCAGTTGGCCAGGGAAGGGCTGGAACAGGGTTTTCGGTCCTGGTTTAAGACCTTTGGATTTTTCCTGGGGGCTATGCTTCCTTTTTTGGGTGTTATGCTCATTACTGCCTTCCTTTTCTCTGTCAACTATCTGGCACAAATTGTATGGGTCATCCTGCTTTTTGCCTTTGTCTGCTGGTGGTATCCCTGGTGGGAACTGGCAATAGCCAAATATATGGACGAACGGTTGAGTTGGGACTACGGTCGGTGACAGAAAGGACGTGAGGCCATGTACTTACACCTGGGCCAATCGGTGGTGATCCGCCACAAGGACATCATCGGCATCTTCGACCTGGACAACGCCTCCTGGTCCCACCGGACCCGCTCTTTTCTGGAGCGGGCCGAGCAGGAGGGCCGGGTCATAAGCGCCACAAGGGACCTCCCCACCTCCTTTGTGGTGTGCCGGGAAAAAGACGGGCAAAGCCGAATCTACCTTTCCCAGTTTTCCTCCGCCACGCTGAAAAGCCGGGTGGAGAATGGTTTTATGGAATAATATTTCAATTTATAAACGGTATCAAAAAAGGTGTGAAGCGGGGGAAAGCCGCTTGTAAGAGAGGTTTTCCCGCGCTCCGCGCGACGACACAGGAGGGTTTATATGAACGACGAGAAGGAAATGTTACAGGAACAGGAGTGGCAGGACAGCGTCACCCAGACGGGCCATGAGTACGGCGGCTCGGAAATTCAGGTGCTGGAGGGTCTGGAGGCTGTCCGGAAGCGCCCGGGCATGTACATCGGCTCCACGTCCAGCTCCGGTCTCCACCATCTGGTGTACGAGATCGTGGACAACGCCATCGACGAGGCCCTGGCGGGCTACTGCAAGCACATCACCGTGGATATTCTGCCCGGCAACGTCATCAAAGTGGTGGACGACGGCCGGGGCGTCCCCGTGGACATCCAGCCCCAGACCGGGCGGCCCGCCTTGGAGGTGGTGTACACCGTCCTCCACGCCGGCGGCAAGTTCGGCGGCGGCGGCTACAAGGTCTCCGGCGGACTCCACGGCGTGGGCGGCAGCGTGGTCAACGCCCTCTCCGAGTGGATGGAGGTCCGGGTCCACAAGAACGGCCAAATCTACGAGGTGAAGTTCGCTCGGGGCAATATGACCCAGGAAATGACCGTTATCGGGAAAACCGACAAGACGGGCACCGAGGTGGTCTTTAAGCCCGACCCGGAGATGTTTACCGAGACCACCGAGTACGACTACGATGTGCTCCACACCCGGATGCGGGAGGAGGCCTTTTTGAACGCCGGGCTCCACATCACCATCACCGATTCCCGGGGGGAGGAGCCTGTCTTCGACGCCATGTGCTTTGAGGGCGGTATTCGGGAGTTTGTCACCTTCCTCAACACCAACAAGACCCCGCTCCACGAGGGCGTTGTGTATATGTCCGGCCAGAAGGACGACGCCATGGCCGAGCTTGCCTTTCAGTATAATGACAGCTATAACGAGACCATTTTGTCCTTTGCCAACAACGTCCACACCCCCGAGGGCGGTATGCACGAGGACGGCTTCAAGCGGGCACTGACCAATGTTTTGAACGCCTACGGCAAGAAGATGAAGATTTTGAAGGACGACGACAAGGTCTCCGGCGAGGATTGCCGGGAGGGCCTGTGCTGCGTCATTTCGGTGAAGCTGACCGAGGCCCAGTTCGAGGGCCAGACCAAGGCCAAGCTGGGCAACAGCGAGATAAGGACCCTTGTCAACGCCGTGGTCAGCGAGAAGCTGGAAATTTTCTTGGAGGAGAACCCTGCCATCGGCAAGGCCATCCTGGACAAGGCCCTTACCGCCAACCGGGCCCGGGAGGCCGCCCGGAAAGCCCGGGAGTCCGTCCGCCGCAAGACGGCGCTGGAATCGGGCCAAATGCCCGACAAGCTCCAGGACTGCAACGAGCGGGACCCGGCCCTGTGCGAAATTTACATCGTGGAGGGCGACTCGGCTGCCGGCTCGGCCATTCAGGGCCGGGACTCCCGGTTCCAGGCCATCCTCGCCATGTGGGGCAAGATGCTTAACGTGGAAAAGGCCCGGGCGGACAAGATCTACGGCAACGACAAGCTCTATCC
>JAAWPV010000039.1 GCA_022800215.1 Oscillospiraceae bacterium
AAAGGCTATATAGCCTTTTGTGATTATTCGTTTCAGGAAGCCGCCCTGACCCGCGTGACGGTCACAGCCTCCTTATGCTTCCTCACCAGCTCAGCCGCTGCCAGCCCCTCCGATACCGCTGTAGCGGCCCCCGCCGCCGCTGCTGTCCGAAGCGCCTCCTCCAAATCGGCTCCACTGTCCAGTGTTCCCACGAAGGCCGCCAACATACTGTCCCCGGCACCCACGGTATTCACCGCCTGTAGCGTGGGCTGGCGGACCTGATAGATCCCGTCAGGGCCGTAATATTCTGCCCCGTCGCCCCCTTTAGAGAGAAGGACCGCCTCTACCCCCATGGCCTGGAGCTCTTCTATCAATTTTGCCACAGTGGCCTCCTCTTCTCCGCAGCCAAAAAGGTCGTAAAGCTCCTCCACATTGGGTTTAATGAGGGCGGGTCTCAGCCTTCCCAGAAGGTCAGCCTTTAGCCCGGGCACATCCAACACCAACCGGGCCTTTCGGGTCCGAACCCGTTCTGCCGCCTGGATGAGGAAATTCTCCTCCACCCCCTTGGCCAAGCTGCCGCAGATGAGAAACCAATCCCCCTCCCGCAGAGCCTCCAGCTTTTCCAGCATCTCCTGCTGGTGGGCTTCCGTGATCAAAGGACCCTTGGCATTGATATCCACTTCGCCCTTGCCCCGGAGCTTCACATTGATCCGGCTGGGCTCCTCCACCTCCACCATATCCAGAGTAACGGCGGGATATTTCTCTATCTCACGGCGAATATAGTCTCCGCTAAACCCACCCAGAAAGGCGGTGGCCACGCTGGGTATTCCCATCCGGCTCAGGAGCATGGACACATTCAGTCCTTTCCCTCCCGGTAAAAAGCTGTACCGCTCCGAGCGGTGGATCCCCATTTCCAGCTCCTCGGAGATGAGCATATAGTAGTCAATCGAGGGATTGGACGTGTGGGTGACAATCATAGTTTCTTCCCCTCCTCAATCCATCAAGCTGGTGTTTTCCATAGTCGCCCGGATCATTTCTTCGTAGGCTGTACCCCGCAGAAGTTTCTGCGCTGACTTCAAGCTGCTGAGCGACAGCTTCTCGTCTCCGTTCAAATGGTAGGCTTTGGCCAGAGACATATAGACAAGCCCTTTCCCCTGCCCGGAGCTTCCCTTTAATTGCTCCTCCAGATCCTGGATCACCGTAGGGTCAAAGTCAAAATAAAGCTTACGGTTCAGCTCATTCTCTCGCTTCAGATCCTCAATGACCGGCCGGTGCTCCTCATCCTTCGTCTTTTCCAGCTCAGCGCGGATCTTATCATGCAGCTCCAGATCCCGGTCATTGATGGCCAGCATAGAATAGGTCTTGAAATATCCTATTTTCTGCTCAAAATCCAAGGTCCCGGGATCCACCCGGCGCAGCTCCTTTTTGCATCCGGCGGTATCCCCGCGGGCCAGCAGGCTGTTGGCCCGGGCCAAGGAGGTGGTGTCATCCCGCAGAAGCAGCCTGGAACTTTTGGAAAGCAGGAGCCTTTCATACTTTTGCCACTCACCCTCTGCCAGAGCTACCGTCATCTTCCTCCGCAGGCCGCCCCGGTAGAAAACCAGGACCCAAATATAGACTACAACCACTAAAGCAATGACACCAACGATCCAATTATCCCGCGCAAACTCCAGCATGACCGCTCCCGCCTCATCTCTCTTCTTTAATGTCTGTTTACCGTTCGATCCTTGTGCATCTTTCCATTTTGCTTTGATTCTTTTCCGCTCTTTTTTAGCTATAATATATAATTCCATTGCTCGATGTCAAGTGGTTTTTGTAAGTTATCTATTGTATCAATCAAATCATTCATATATCACGCATATTTGCTCAATCAATATGCGTGATTGAAAAACAGAAACGCAGGTACGCTTTTTATAGGTTCCTGTGCTTTTATGGCCCACACAGAAAGAACGGGGAGCTCTGTCATCGCAGATATGACAGTACTCCCGCGCTTTCTATACAGCTCAAAAGCATTTATTTTACAATAAATCCTGCCACCAGAGAGACCGCACCCACAAGCCAGCAGTACCAGGCGAAGGCGCCAAATTTCCCCTTATCGGCCAATAGATTCACCAGCCGGATAGCAAACCAGCCGACCACAGCCGCCACTACCATACCCACCAGATACACCGGCAGTAGGGCCATGTCAATGCTCTCCGTCTCGATGACGTCCTTCAGGGTCAGGATGTTGGCCCCCAGGACAGCCGGCATAGACATAAGGAAGGAGAAACGGACGGCGAAGGTCCTCTCAAAGCCCCGCAGCAGTCCTGCGGCGATGGTGGAGCCGGACCGAGAAATACCGGGCAGGGTACCCAGCCCCTGGGCACAGCCCACCAGCACGGCATCCAGCAATGTGGCGTTCCGGGCATTCTTCCTGCCCTTGGCCATTTGATCGGAGAACCAGAGAATTAAACCGGTGACAATGAGGGCTACAGACACAAAGGTTACATTGTTCATAGCGCTCTCCACCAATTTTTTTACCGGCAGAACGGCAAATAAGGGCAAGGTAGCCACAATAATGAGCAGAACCATCCGCCGGGCAGAGGGCACGGCAGCGCTTTCGCGGCCCCCCCTTCTGCTGAAGAGCGAGCCCAAAAGCAGAAAAAACTCCCGTATCATGTCCAGCACATCCCGCCAATAATAGACAAATACCGAGATCAGCGTACCCAGATGGAGCAGGACAGTAAAAAACATTTGAGTTTCCTCATAGTTCTCTGCACCAAAAAAATGCTGAAAAAGAGCCAGATGGCCCGAGCTGGAGATGGGCAGGAACTCTGCCACCCCCTGCAAAATGCCCATAAGGACTGAGGATAAATAGGTCAAGAGAAATACCTCCTTTGATAACTTGTCTTGCCTATCATATTAGCACAGCTTCCCCATTATTTCCATAGCTTATGGAATTTTTAAGTATTTTCCGTTACAGAGAAGGGCGGCCTCTCAGCCGCCCTTCTCTCTTACTTTCCGCTCTTCTATCTGTCCATGAAGGCACTCCAGCGCTTCGTTGAGCCCCCCCACTTTATCAATAAGTCCAAGCTGCACTGCCTCAGCGCCATAGATCACGCTGCCCACATCCCCGGTCAGCTCTCCCGTCTCCAGCATAAGCCGCATGAAGTCCTCCCGCCGCATATGACTGTGGCCGGTGACAAACTGTAAAATCCGCTCCTGGGTCCGTTCAAAGTAGTGGAACATCTGACTGACCCCGATAACCGTCCCGGAAAGCCGCACCGGGTGGATGGTCATGGCCGCGGAGGGAGCGATGAAAGACGTCTTGGCCGCCACCGCCAGAGGAACGCCAATGGAGTGGCCGCCTCCCAGGACCAGAGACACCGAGGGTTTTCGCATTCCCGCGATCATCTCCGCGATGCCCAAGCCCGCTTCAATGTCACCCCCCACCGTGTTGAGGAGGACCAGCAAACCGTCCACCTCGTCGCTCTCCTCAATAAGGGCCAGCAGAGGGAGAATATGCTCGTATTTGGTGCTTTTTATCGTAGGCGGCAGCAGCTGGTGACCCTCGATCTGCCCTACGATGGTAAGGGTGTGGATCGTCCCTCGCTCCGTTTTGATCACCGACGAGCCAAAGGCCTCAATATCCCGGCGCTGCTCCTGCTGTTCCTCCTGATCCTCCATAGCGCTCCCTCCTTTTGCCTTTCTATTATGCGCCGGAGGCCCGCGGACTACTCACATTACGAAATGTAATTTCTTTCTGCCGTCTCTTCCCCTCATTTTGTTCTCCCATTTCATTCTATCCTTCTCAAAATGTTTCCCTTTTTCAAGACTCATTTTTCTTTTTGATACTTTCTCTTTTTCTCCTTTACATAATAGCGGTCCATAATCCCCTTTACGAAGAGTTATTCACATTTTCCACCGTTTTTTCCACAGCCTTCCATCTCTTCTCTCTCAATGTCTCTTCTGGTTTTTCCACCATTTTTTCCACAAGGCTCAATCGAATTTCTCTACAGGGAGAAATTCCCGATTTTGGTGGACATAACCCCATTACGGCAGAAAAAACGGCCGCCCTAAAAGGGCGGCCGTAGGCTTCTATTTCTTATGTTCTGTCATTTGGCGCCGCAGCTCATTGATATGCTCTTTCAACCGTTCCCCCCGGCGTTTGACACTCTCCATGGGAGCGAAAGAGGACCCGGCGCCCCGCATATGCCGATAGGTAAACCGGAAGCGGCGGCTCACCTGCTCCGTGCGGACAGTCAGCTCATCATAGCGAGCCTTCAGTGCTCTGCCCCGTTCATCCAACTGGTCGGGCAGCAAATCCTCCAGCTGTCCGACGATGCTCTCTTTCGCCTCAGCCAAGAGCCCTTTCAGCTCATCCCCCACCTGTTGGAGCTTTCCAAGCAGCCGAGAAGTACGTACCAGCTGGAAAATCGTTGCTGCCGCGTCAAAAGTTAACACACCCAGGAAAAATCCGTCCAGTGCATACCGCAATGCCGAATCGATACGTCCTACCAGTTCCGCCACCCAAGGGTGGATGAAGTAAAGCACCGCATAGGACAGTATTCCCCAGGTCAGACTGACCATCAGACAGATACGGCCTTTCAGGTTAAACTTAAACATGCTGTAATCCCAATATTTGATATGGGTGGTCGTCTCCAAGAACCACCCCACAAAGTACTCCCAGGCAGACATACACACCGTAGCCGTCAGATAGAAAATCACCGGCCGGTTCATGAGGGGCTGGAACCAGCAGATCATCATCAGCACACCCACCCCGTAAATGGGACACAGCGGTCCATAGAGGAAGCCCCTGGGAACGAAACATTTCTCCACAACAGAGCAGTAGATCGTTTCCATACACCACCCCAAAACGGAGTAAACAATAAAATAGAAAAAGGCCAGATCGAGAGGAAGTCCGAATAGTACAGGCTCGTTCATACCTGCACCTCCCTCTCCTTCATCAACGTCTCCAAAACTTCCTTGTAAACCTGCTCCGGTTGGGCCTTAAATGCGGTAATAAACCGCTCTGCCTGCTCCGCCGTAGGACAAAAAAGCTCCAGCGTCATCAGGTTGCCGCCCTCGTCATCCAGGGCCAGTTTAACCTTTACCGTGCCGTCGGCTGCCTCGGTCTTCTCCCCCCGAACCTGAGCGTTCCGGCGCAAGAGGTTATTCACCGCCTGCAAATCCTCATCGCAGCGTCGGCGCACCGAGAACGGAAGACTGCTTTCGCAGGCGGCAGAATTTTCCCGCCCCTTTTCCGTGATGACATAGCCCTCCTCCGACATAAGGAGATGGCCCGTCTCTACCAGCTCAGCCGTGGCCTCAGCAAAGTCAAAATACTCCACGCCCTCATGGTGCATGGTAAGCTCAGCCAGGGTGTCCGGAATGAGCGGCCCTGCCGCCCGGTCCAACAGGTAAAGTTCCAGCATTTTGATATCCAGTTTATCGTGTATAAAACCATATCGCGCCATGTCGCAGCCCTCATTTGAGATAAAGTAACTTTTTTCTTTCGCTTTTTGTCAAAAACCCCATTTTTCGCTGTCGTTCCGATCCTAAAACTCATCTTTTTAGTGAGGTGATATTATACCACATTTCCGTTCAAAATGCAAATGATTTCCTTATTTTCCCGTCCATTGTTGTAAGCTGTCATTTCACCATGCAGGCACCGCCCCGCCGTCCCGCAAGGGTAGCTCGGCAAAGATGCGCTCCACCAGAGTTTGGTAGGCCACCGGGTCCGCCGCCTTCTTCAGCTCCCGGTCAAATTTTTCCCCGCCTTCAAACAGGCAGATAAGGTAGAACCAGTGCTCCTTCATCCGCCCCAGGGCGCTTTTGGGACTGCCGAAGGCGGAGGAATAGGCCTCGAAAAGCTCCCCCAAATAGGCCCTCAGTTCCCCCTTTTCCACGCCGCCGCCCCCCTGGAGCCGACGGACCAGCGCCGGGTCGGCCACCAGTCCCCGGCCCAGCATCACCGCCGGTGTCTCCAGAAACCGCACAGCAAATGCCCGGTATTTCTCTGCTGTCACCAGGTCTCCGTTGTAGCACACTGGGTTCCGGCTCTCTTTCAGAGCCAGGGCGAAGACCTCCGGCTGGGCGGGCTTTTTGTAAAAGTCGTCCCGGACCCGGCAATGGACGGTGAGCTCGGCAATGGGATAACGGTTAAAGAGCTCCAGCAGCTTTGGAAACTCTCCCGGGTCGTATCGGCCCAGCCGGGTCTTGACCGAGACAGCCACAGACGTCTTGGCAAACACCTCGTCAAAAAAAGTCTCCAGGGCCGCAAGGTCGGTGAGCATCCCGCTCCCCTTCCCCTTTGCCACTACCGTCCCCGAAGGGCAGCCCAGATTCAGGTTCACTTCCTCATACCCCATGTCCCCCAGGGCCCGGGCCGCCCAGAGGAAATCGGCGGCGTGCCTGGTGAGGAGCTGAGGCACCACAGGGACCCCGGCGTTGGCCTCGGGCAGGAAGTCCCGCCTGTCCCGGGGCGGAAACCGCCCGTCGGCGGTGGGGGAGAAAAATGGCGTAAAGTACTTGTCCATCCCCGGAAAATACCGGTGGTGGATGGTGCGGAAAATATGGTCCGTAATGCCCTCCATGGGCGCAAAATAGTGCTTCAACGTCCGGTCCTGCCTTTTCAAAAAAGTTTTTAAACTTTTTGTAAATGGATGTATCGTTTCGTGCAACATCCGAGGGTGTTCTCTCCTATTTGGGGAGAGACTTTTCCCCGTTCAAAAAGAGAGCCGCGGAGCCTTGGCCCCGCGGCCTCCTCAAAGGGCCTTTATTTGTTCAGTTCCACCCACAGCGCATCTTTCTCCGTCTGGGGCAGGAAGGCCGCATCCACCGCGTTGCGGCGGAGCTGCCGGCACTCCTCGTCGGTAAGGCCGAAGGTCTTGCGCACCAGCTCCAGCTCCCCGGCCTGGGTGGTGCCGGAAATGGTCATGTTGTCGGTATTCAATGTCACCTTCACCCCGGCCCGCAGCAGCTTGGCCACCGGGTGCTCTTCCAGGCTGGGCACGCAGCAGCACTGAACGTTGCTGGTGACGCAAACCTCCAGAGGGATCTGCTTTTCCGCCAAATAGGCCACCAGCTCCGGGTCCTTGATGGACCCCACTCCGTGGCCGATGCGCTGGGCTCCCATGGCAAGGGCGGCCCGGACGCTCTCCGGTCCCGCTGCCTCCCCAGCGTGGATGGTGAAGGGCAGCCCCTCCTGCCTGGCCCAGGCAAAGAGGTCGGCGTAGTCGGCAGTGGGGAAGTTGATCTCGTCCCCGGCAAGGTCGGCGCAGCACACCCCCTGGCCCAGATAGGCCTTGGCTACCCGGAGGGTCTCCAGATTCACCTCATAGTCCGCCCCCCGCATACAGCAGGCAATGATCTGGGCCTTGATGGGAAACTCCGCCGTCCCTCTGTGGAGCCCCCGCAGCACCGCCTCCATCACCTGGGTCTGGGTCAGCCCTTTCCGGCAGTGGACGCCGGGTGCGTACCGGATCTCGGCATAAAGGACGTTCATCCCGCTGAGCTTCCGCAGCAGGGCATATACGGAAAGCTCCAAACTCTCCTCCGTCTGAAGGAGAGAGATGGGCAGGGCGAACTTCTCCAAACATTTGGTAAGGGTCAGGTCGGGGCCGTCGTGGATCACAGTGATGTACTGTTCCAGCTCCGCCGGGTCCTCGGTGGGCAGGGTGACGCCACTGAGCTTCGCCAGATCGCCCAGGACCTCCTTGGGCAGGGAACCGTCCAGGTGCAGGTGCAGATCAACATACTTGTTCATAGCCGTCTCCTTCTCCCGGCGGGCCGTCCGACCAGCGCCGTCCTTGTAGTAAAAAGAGGCGGCATGAAACCCAAGTTTCATGCCGCCTCTTTTTGGTGGAGATATGCGGGATCGAACCGCAGACCTCTTGAATGCCATTCAAGCGCTCTCCCAGCTGAGCTATACCCCCATATTTACTTGGCCGGCTGGGCTATTGCCGTACCGAGCGAATATTATATTACCAAATTTGAAGGGAGTTGTCAACAGGGAAATTGAAAAAATTTGTTTTTTTCGAAAAATCCAAGGGAAGCGGCTCCGCCAGCCGAAAGGCGTCTTACCGGAAGTATTTTGCCCCCGACCGGAAAAGCCCCATATCAAAGTTACCGGGGACATTCCGGTAAAGGTCCTTCCCCACCCGCTCCGAGTGGCCCATCTTACCCAGCACCCGCCCGTCTGGGCTGGTAATGCCCTCGATGGCCAGGAAGCTGCCGTTGGGGTTGAAGGCGGTGTCCATGGTGGGCACTCCCGCCAGATCCACATACTGGGTGGCCACCTGGCCCCGGGCGATGAGCTGCTCCAGCATCTTTTCCGGGGCAATGAACCGGCCCTCGCCGTGGCTGATGGGCACGCTGAACACCTCCCCCACCGGGGCTTCCATGAGCCAGGGAGACAGGTTGGAGCACACCCGGGTCCGAACGATGGAGGACTGGTGCCGGCCGATGGTGTTGTAGGTCAGGGTGGGGCTTTCGTCCGTCATGTCCCGAATCTCTCCGAAAGGCACCAGTCCCAGCTTCACAAGGGCCTGGAAGCCGTTGCACACACCCAGCATCAGACCGTCCCGATTTTTGAGCAAGTTATGGACCGCATCGGTGAGCCGGGGGTTCCGGAGGAAGGAGACGATAAACTTGGCGCTTCCCTCGGGCTCATCGCCGCCGGAGAAACCGCCGGGCAGATAGACGATCTGGGCCTTGCGGATGGCCTCTTCCAGCTTCAGGGCGGAATCCATCAGCCCCTGCTGGGTCAGGTTCCGGATCACCACCGTCTCGGCCTCCATCCCCGCTTCCACACAGGCCCGGGCGGAGTCATACTCGCAGTTGGTGCCGGGGAATACGGGGATCACCGCCCGGGGCTTTGCAATGCCGTGGCCCATGACGGTGGGGGCCCCTTTGGTCCAGGCAATGGGCTCCACCTTCTCCTCCCCGCCCGTCCGGGTGGGATACACGTCCTCCAAAACGGATTCATGCAGCGCCAGCAGTTCGTCAATGGAAACAGAATCTTCTCCCATCACAATGACAGGTTCCTTGATCGTGGTGCCGATTCTGGCATACAGCCCTTCGGGATGACAATTTCCGATTTCCTCAGAGAGCTCCGCCACAATGGCGCCCGGGCGGGGCACATACCATGCCGCCCCTCCCTTATCCAGAGCACGGAATCCCACCCGATTGCCAAAAGCCATTTTCATCACGGCCTCCGCCATGCTGTCCTCTACCGCCCAAGCCGATTTCACCTTCCCGGCCTGGGCAAGCTTATGCAGTTCCGCCCATGCGGCCTTCCGCTTTTCTGCGCTTCCGTCCAGTCCACCCTCCTGGAACAGATACACCGGATGTCCCGGCTCCTTAAACTCAGCTGTAATGACCTCCCCGGCCTTGACAGGCGCAATGGCGAAGGAAATGAGGGTGGGAGGCACGTCCAGGTCCATGAAAGACCCGGACATGGAGTCCTTCCCGCCGATGGCGGCAGCAGCGTAATCCAACTGGGCATCCAGGGCTCCCAGCAGAGCGGCAAAGGGCTTGCCCCAGCGCGTGGGCTCCTCCCGGAGCCGCTCAAAGAACTCCTGAAGCGTAAGGTAGACCTTCCTGTAGTCGCCGCCGGCGGCCACCACCTTGGCGATAGAGGTCGTCACCGCCTGATAGGCTCCCACATAAGGATCGGCGAAGAGGGCCTCCGGATCGCAGCCCCAGGCCATAACGCTGGCCTGGTCGGTCTCCTGGCCCGGCAGAACGGGGAGCAGGGCCGCCATGGCCTGGGCGGGGGTCCGCTGGGTCTTGCCGCCGAAGGGCATGAGAAGGCTTCCAGCCCCGATGGTGCCGTCGAACCGCTCCACCAGCCCCCGCCGGGAGGCGGTCTTGAGGCTTCCCGCCATCTCCCGCAGATCGGTAAACTTTGCTTTGCCGATAGCGGAGGGGGCGGTTTTGGGTACCGACACCTTGGCGTGCTTCACAGCGCCGTTGGTGTTGAGAAATTCCCGGCTCAGATTGGCAATGGTCCGGCCCTTCCAGGTCATGACCATCCGGGGGGATTCTGTGACCACCGCCACCTGATAGGCCTCCAGGTTTTCGGTGGCGGCCAGGGACATGAAAAGCTCCGCATCCTCGGGGGCCACCACAACGGCCATCCGCTCCTGGCTTTCCGAGATGGCAAGTTCGGTGCCGTCCAGGCCGTCGTACTTTTTCCGCACCGCGTCCAGGTCAATGATAAGCCCGTCGGCCAGCTCGCCGATTGCCACAGACACACCGCCGGCACCAAAGTCGTTGCACCGTTTGATCATTCGGGTCACCTCGCTCCGGCGGAAGAGCCGCTGGAGCTTGCGCTCCTCGGGGGCGTTGCCCTTCTGGACCTCGCTTGCCATGGTGGTGAGGGACTTTTTATTGTGGCTCTTGGAGGAGCCGGTGGCCCCGCCAATGCCGTCCCGGCCCGTCCGACCGCCCAGCAGGATGACCACATCACCGGGCTCCGGCCGCTCCCGGCGGACGTTGGAGGCCGGAGCAGCCCCCACCACCGCACCGCACTCCAGCCGCTTGGCCACATAGCCGGGATGGTAGACCTCACTGACCAGACCGGTGGCCAGGCCGATCTGATTGCCATAGGAGGAGTAGCCCGCCGCCGCCGTCTGGCACAGCTTCCGCTGGGGCAGCTTACCTTCCAGGGTATCTGCAAAGGGGGTCCGGGGGTCTCCCGCCCCGGTGAAGCGCATGGCCTGATGGACATAGGCCCGGCCGGAGAGGGGGTCCCGGATGCAGCCGCCGATACAGGTGGCGGCGCCGCCGAAGGGCTCGATCTCGGTGGGGTGGTTGTGGGTCTCGTTCTTGAACATCAAAAGCCAGTCCTGGGTGAAGGTTTTGCCGGCGGCCGTGATCTCAGCGGGAACGTGGATGGAGCAGGCGTTGATCTCTTCGCTCTCGTCCAGCTCGGGGAGCATCCCCCGCTTTTTCAGCACCTTCGCCCCGATAGTAGCCATGTCCATGAGGGTCTGGGGCCGCCCCGCGGCCTTCTCCTCCCCATAGACCTCCACCCGGGCAGCCAAATACCGCTCATAGGCCGCCTTTACACCGGTATCATACTTCCCATCCGGTTCCTCAATTTGGATATCGTCCAGATGGGTGGAGAAGGTGGTGTGGCGGCAGTGGTCGGACCAATAGGTGTCCACCACGCGAATTTCCGTAATGGTGGGGTCCCGGCCCTCATCGTTTTTGAAATAGGCCTGGAGGAATTTCAGATCGTCCAGGTCCATGGCAAGGCCCATGGAATCCAGAAGCTCCCCCAAGGCCTTGTCGTCCATGGCGGTAAAGCCCTCTACAGTAGCCACGTGGTCGGGGATATCGTAGCTCTGCTCCAGGGTCTCGGGCTTGTCCAGGGAGGCCACCCGGGCCTCCACAGGGTTCACCACATACTTTTTGATCCGCTCCAGCTCCGCCGGGGTCACCGTTCCCGAGAGGAGGTAAACCTTGGCGGTGCGGACGGTGGGCCGCTCCCCGGCGCTGATGAACTGCGCACACTGGGCGGCGGAGTCGGCCCGCTGGTCAAACTGGCCCGGCAGGGCCTCCACGGCGAAGACGGTGTGGTCCCCCGCCGGGATCTCCTCATAAATCTCGTCCACCGCCGGCTCGCTGAACACCACGGGGATGCAGCGGCGGAAGAGGGCCTCGTCCACCCCCTCCACATCGTAGCGGTTCAGGATGCGAAGGCCGGTAAGGCCGTCAAGATTCAAAAGCCCCCGCAGCTCCTCCAGAAGGGCCCCCGCCTCCACGGCGTACTCCGCCTTCTTCTCGGCATAAATTCGATAGACCACGGCGTTTCCTCCTTACTGTTTGGCGGCCAGCGCCCTGGCCCCGATATCCGTTCTCATGTGCATCTCTGAAAAGGAGATCTCCTTTGCAGAGCGGTAGGCTTTCCCAAGGGCTTCCTCCAAAGTCTCCGCCGTGGCGGTAACTCCCAGCACCCGACCGCCTGCCGTCACAAGGCTTCCATCCTTCAAGGCCGTTCCGGCGTGGTAGATGGTGGCGCTGCCACCCGGAAGCTGCCCCTCAGTAAGACCTGTAATGGACTTTCCCTTTTCATGGTGTTCCGGATAGCCACCCGAGGCCAGCACCACACAGGCGGCGGCGCCCTGGGAGAACTTTACCTCCACCTCGCCCAGCCGGCCTTCCGTCACCGCCTCCATGACGGTGAAAAGGTCGCTTTCCAGCAAGGGCAGTACCACCTGGGTCTCCGGGTCGCCGAAACGGCAGTTGTACTCGATGACTTTGGGCCCGTCAGGGGTGATCATCAAGCCAAAGTAAAGGCAGCCCTTGAAAGTCCGTCCCTCGGCGTTCATGGCGGCGATGGTGGGCTTGAAGATCTTTTCCATGCACTCTTCCGCCACTGCGGGGGTGTAGTAGGGATTGGGGGCAACGGTACCCATGCCCCCGGTATTAAGTCCCTTGTCCCCATCCAAGGCTCGCTTATGGTCCATGGAGGACACCATGGGCACCACCACATTGCCGTCGGTAAAAGACAGCACGGACACCTCGGGCCCGGTCAAAAATTCCTCGATCACAACGGTATTGCCTGAAGCGCCGAACTTCCCCCCCACCATCATCTCCTCAATGGCGGTGAGGGCCTCCTCCCTGCTCTGGCAGATGAGGACCCCCTTGCCCAGGGCCAGGCCGTCTGCCTTGAGCACCATGGGCCAGGTCTCGCAAGCGGCAAGGTAGGCCTTGGCCTTTTCCACGTCGGTGAAGGTCTCATACCGGGCGGTGGGAATACCGTAGCGCTTCATCATGTCCTTGGAAAAAGCCTTGCTGGCCTCAATGATGGCAGCCTTTTGGTTTGGACCAAAGGCAGGGATGCCCTTCTCTTCCAGAAGGTCCACAAGCCCCATAGCCAGAGGGTCGTCAGGGGCCACCACCACATAGTCCATCTTGTTCTCCGCCGCCCAGGCGGCGATGGCTTCAATGTCCGTGGCAGCAACAGGTACGCAGGTGGCGTCATAGCTGATACCGCCGTTGCCCGGCGCAGCAAAGATCTCGGTCACTCTGGGGCTTTCCTTCAACTTGCGGATGATGGCGTGCTCCCGCCCGCCTCCGCCGACTACCAGTACTTTCACAATATGTCAAGCTCCTTTGTTCATCATCAAAAATGGGGTCCCCGGCAAAGCGATTGTCTCCGTTTTGCTGGGGAAACGAGAAACAGCGAAATGAGCGAGCTTTCGGGCTTGCCCGGAAGCGAGGGGTATGGAGCTTGTTTCGAGTTAATGGTGGAAGAGTCTAAGGCCGCAGAAGGCCATAGCCACATTATGATTGTTTGCCGTCATGATGACATGGTCATCCCGGATGGAGCCGCCGGGCTGCACGATGGCGGCAACGCCGCTGCGGCAGGCCCGCTCCACGTTGTCCCCGAAGGGGAAGAAAGCGTCGGAGCCCAGGCACACCCCGGTAACGGTGTCCAAATAGGCCCGCTTCTCCTGGGCGGTGAAAGGCTCGGGCCGGACGGTAAAGAACTGCTGCCACTTGCCCTCGTCCAATACGTCGCCGCTCTCGTCGGCGGAAAGGTAAAGGTCGATGGTATTGTCCCGGTCGGCCCGGCCGATGCCCTCCTTGAAGGGCAGGCCCAGCACCTTGGGATGGTGGCGGAGCTGCCACAGGTCCGCCTTGTTGCCCGCCAGCCGGGTGCAGTGGATGCGGCTCTGCTGGCCGGCGCCCACGCCGATGACCTGGCCGCCCTGGGCATAGCACACCGAGTTGGACTGGGTGTACTTCAGGGTGATGAGGCAGAGGATCAGATCACGCTTCTGCTCATCGGTGAAGGCCTTGTTCTCGGTGACAATGTTCTCCAGCCACTTCTCGTCAATAACGCTGTCGTTACGGCCCTGCTCAAAGGTGACGCCAAAGACGTTCTTCCGCTCCAGAGCGGCAGGCACATAATTGGGGTCGATCTGAACCACATTGTAGTTGCCTTTCTTCTTGCTCTTCAAAATCTCCAGGGCCTCGTCGGTGTAGCCGGGGGCGATGACGCCGTCGGA
>JAAWPV010000077.1 GCA_022800215.1 Oscillospiraceae bacterium
CTGCGGGATCCTCAGCCTCAGCAGAGTCCTCAGCTTCGGCGGGTTCCTCAGCCTCAGCAGGATCCTCGGCCTCTGCGGGATCCTCACCCTCAGCAGGGTCCTCGACCTCGGCAAATTCTTCATTGTCAAGAGCAAAAGTGAGAATTTCCTCTGTGGCTGGAGGATCAAGGCGCAGCTTTTCACCATGCCAACCATAAGCGTAAACATTGTCCAGGGGTTCTTGATTTTTGATGTTTCCACCATTCCAAGTGTCCAGAATGATTTTACGCCAAGTCTCCTCGTCAACCTCTTTGGCTCGTGCCTCCGGGTCAACATCGGGAGGATTATCTAAGCGCTCAATATTAGCATCAATCACAACGCCGCTCAGATAACCAAGGCGCTCACCAAGGAAATCTTCTGGTTTCGTTGTATAAGGATCGTTTTCAGGATCCTCAAGCTCTGTGCTATACATCAATGTAGCTTCACCCCAAGTACCGCCGTGGCCTTCCATTGGGGTAACGCTCCCACTAAAGCGGTATAATTCAAAAGAAACATCTTGTCCTTTTTCAATCGTATACGCAATCCGTGTTAATGTGCGGCCAGGGGCAAAAGAAACAGGGTTCGGAAAGAACGAGTTTGTAAAGTCGCTGAACTCGAACCGCGAAACCCATTGTCCGCCGGTCAGGTTCACCATGGACATACCTTTATACTCCAATACATCTGGAGCATAAGAAGAGGGGGCCGCCAATGCAGTCGTGGGTAGCATACCCACAACCATCGACAGGGTCAAAACAAATGATAGGACTCTGGATAATTGCTTTTGTCGTTTCATTATTGATATACAATCCTTTCCTGCATATTTTTATCTTGGAACCCTTGCCATTGTCTACCTCATCTTTACCCTTCCCTCCATTTTTAGATAATTGTTCAGAGAGTCCTAACCTCTCTACACCTATATATCCGTTGAAATTTACACTTTGTGACAGAGGCTCCAAAAATTCGCTAAATTTTATGCAGGGGACGACCTTCATCCTAAATGATTATAAATGCAAAATATACCTTAAATTGAGGCACGTTTTTATAATCCATAAATAGCCGGTCTACCTAAGTCAGTAAAGCCACTGGTAGTAAACTCGGTAACAACCACATTGTTGGCTCCGCTGGAACAGTGACAAATCAGGAGCCTCCCTACACTGTCCCGACCCACTACCATACCAATGTGGGAAGCATCCGCATTCAGTGCCATATCACCGGGCAGCGCTTCAGCTTGAGTTATTTCTGTTAGATTCGTCCCAACATACCAATGTTTGTCGCTGGGTAGGCCAGCGTTGCGAAGTACCCAATCTATAAAGCCGGTGCAATCCAGACCATAGGGCCGGTAGGTATCAGTAGTGGAGTCACCGGCAGCAGCAACTTTGGCAAGTTGCCCCCAACGGCTATCCCAGCCTATCGCTTCGGACTTACCACCCCAGAAGTAGTTAACCTTGCCCACAAGCTGGAGAGCGGTTTCTACAGCCTTCTTTCGGTCATCAGACAGATCTATCGGCAAAGCATTCAGCACAGCTCGCACATCGGCATTGGTGATCTCAAGGCTTCCCGCCAGCGATTCCAGTGCCACACGATCAGACAACAATTCATCAAGCGCACCGGTCTGATAGTCTGTGAAAGCATAGGCCACCTTCATATCTGTGGCGGTCTTTGCTGTGACGGTAATATGTAAAATGCACTCTGTCCAGCTATCGTCTATATCATCATCTGGATCGCTGTCACTATGGTCGATTGTCTCAACCTCCGTTGTGATGGCAGACATATCCCAAAATACTGCACTTAGCTTACTTACCCGGTCAGCGTCCAGTGTAACCACATCCACGCCGTCCTCAGCGGCGGCATACCGGGAGGCGAATACCGCCAGCACATCGGGCCAATCTGCTGCTTGTCCGCTCAAAGTAATACTGTCATAATCTCCGGCTTGTAACTGCTCCAATTTTGCGCTATATGCAGCGTTGATGGAGCCGACTGCTTCGGACACGGATAATGCTTGGATATTACTTCCGCCAGTTTCTCCCTCCCCGGAAAAGAAAATTCCAAAGGGCGAACTGGCAACGGCGGCGATAGCGGCTACCTGAAGCAGGATTGCTAAAAGGCTGCCACCGCCCAGCAACCATACAAGGGGACTAACCAAGGAGGCTACAGCACAGACCACCATATCAGTCGCTCTTTGGGTAATATTCATAGCAACCTTAGCCGTTTTCTGTGCCTGCGCTACTATGCGTTGGATCATTTGCCGCTGGATAGTTTGATGGGTGGCTTCCTTTACAGCCTCAGCCGCTGGGGGCTTTATCTTCAAAGAGGAAGCCGCAGGTTTCGAAGCCGGGAGTCTGGAACGGATCTTAAAGATGGTTCGGGTCCGCTCCCGAAAGACTCCTGCACTTCGGGAATTGGCTTGGGACTGGGTAGCCCTTACCTTTGCGGATGATAGCCGAGGTGATTCTCTCTCAACATTACTCTGTTGCTGTTCATTTGTCGCTTCTCCCCTCTTTGCGGATTCAAGATAAAATCTTTCTTTCATTGGCTTCTTGCTGCGTTGACGAGGCTGGGATACGACACTTGCCGCCTTATCGGTACCCCAGCGACCTACTCCCTCTATCTGGTCCACAGCATAGCTGGTCTCACTACTTGCTTCATCCCGATTCCGGCTTAACTGTTGGCGGTATTTCTCTTTCATTAGCCGGGCGACCTGCTTGGGAGGTATAACACTGGATAATTTTGCTTTGGTTTTGTCCGTCTTGATCCGCTCTTTGAACTCTGGCACTTTATCAACTCCTTACATAAAGAAAAAACGCACCTCAATTTGAGGTGCGTTTCAACAAAATATGATAGCTAGATCTATTTCTCTTTGGTTAGCCGCATAATGGCCTCAATGCTATCAAAAGAAATTGTGAGCATATCAGCCTGCTCCACCTGGGGGCGACCATCCACCATCACCATACCCTCAAGGGGGCCTTTCTGTATAGTATGAGGGGTGATAGAAACTTCCTGTTTAATAACTCGCTTTACTTCTTTTGCTTGCACGTCCATACTGTCGCCCCCTGGGAATTATCTGTTTATGGTATAACCGAGACAAACTATACCACATCTTGATTGAAATGTGAAGTAGAGAATCTTATTTTGTGTTTTCATTTATCTCCCGGTGTAGTGGTCATTAGGCGGTATAACTCTCCATCCCTGGGAAAATCGTTAGCAAAGGGCACGATGGAACCGCCTACCCGAAGAAGGCCATGCCCTGCCGGGGCATTGGTGATATGCCCCATCTGCGACTGAGAGATATTCAGCAGCTTGGCCAGTTCTGCCCGGTCAGTGGCGGCTTGGTTCAGGAGAATTAAAAACTCGCTGTTGGCAAACATGAGTCGGGCGGTTTCAGAGCGTAGACATTCCTCCACATTCTGAGTCGCCCCGGTCATAGCAGCGGCATATTTCCGAAATCGCTTCCAACACTTATAGAGGAATTGGGCCGAGTAGAAATACTTAAAGAACAGGTAAATCTCATCAATGAATACCCATGTGTACTTTCCAGCCAACCGGTTTGCTGCCACCCGGTTTTGAATGGTCTCCATCGTGACGGTCAGTGCGGTGGGTTTCAACTGCTCCCCCATCTCGTAGAGATCAAAGGCTACAATGCGACTACCTATATCCACGTTGGTCTCATGGGCAAACATATTTAGACTACCCTCAACAAATAACTCAGAGGCCAAGGCCAGCTCCTCGGCTTCTCTTTCCGGTTGCTTCTTGACCTCGTTGCGCCAGTCAGTCAAAAGGGGCTGGCGGCTCTTTCCGCCGCTCTTGATAAGGTCATGGTATACATTGGCAGTACAGCGGTCAATGATGGACTTCTGGAACGCCCCTAACTGGCCCACCCCCATCTGCTGTTCACAAATGCTCATCAGTAGTTCGGACTTCATAGCCACAGGGTTCTCTCCCGCTCCATAACCTTTGGCAATTTCCAGCGGATTGATATGGTGGGGGCTGTTAGGAGAAATCTCAACTACCGTCCCATCCAACGCCCGCACCAGATTGCCATACTCACGTTCAGCGTCGATAATAATAATGTCGTCGTTTGTGGACAGGGCGATAAATGCAATGGCCTCTTTCATCGAAAAGCTCTTGCCAGAGCCAGAAACGCCCAAGATAAAGCCGTGTGGGTTGAGAAGTTTCTTGCGGTTGCATATCAGAAGGTTTTTACTCACAGCGTTGATCCCATAGTAAATACCGCCCACATCTTGGATCTCCTGTACTCGGAAAGGCATGAGGACAGCGGTGCTCTCAGTAGTCAGGGTACGGGTAGTGGTAATAGAGCGCATACCGTAGGGCAACGCCGTGTTAAGCCCATCCTCCTGCTGGTAGCGGAGAATAGAGAACTCACAGGGTTGCTCCCTTGCGATTCCCTGCAAGGTCTCGGTGTCGGCGTTAAGTTGCTCCAGTGTATCAGCTACATGGACAAGGGTAACATTGGCATGGATCATTCGCTGATCACGGGTGGAAAGGTCGTCAAGGAACTCCTTGTCCTCGGTTCGAAGCTGCTCCAAGTCATAGGGGATGGATGCTGTAAAATTGTTCTTGGCGTTCTGGCGCTGCTGCCAACGGGTAATGTCGCTCTCCACCCCCATAATCCGGGCCTGAATATCCTTGACTGCCTCCCCAGTGGGGATGGGGAGAATGTCAATAGACAGCATAAGGTTGCGGGAGAAGTCGGAGAGCTTGGAAATCATTTCATCTTTGATGTAGCTGGGATAGTCCCGCAGAAACAGAACACGACCATACTTACCGCCCATCTCAAAGTAGTCCGCTTTGAACTGCATACCGTCGGGACAGATATAGTCTCGGAAATCTTGACCCAAACGCATAGCCTCACCCAAATCAAAGTGATAACACTGTTCCTCACTGGGCCGGAAAAAGTCATGGAGAATGCGGAGCCGCTCATGGTTGTCCAGGAACCTTGCTCCACTGTCCAGCCGTTCCAAATTTTTGGCAAGGTCAGCGTCTACCCGATGGAAGTAAGTCCGGGCCTCCTCCACAGTTTTTCGAGCTACGGCCACGGTGATATATTTATCTTGGACGAGGTTGTTACTCTCGGCGGCCTTGTCGATTAGGACAGCGTTATACTCCCTGCGGTACACATCCATACCGTCTCCTTGCTCCCGCATAAGGACAGCTTTATGGAAGTCAACACTGTTGAGGCGGCGGTTGTTGATGGTGATTTTAATGGTGGCGTCGGTAGGGAGAGCATTAAGGACAGCGCAGTAAGCCACAAACATATCTTCCTGATCCTCACGGGAGGCCAAGGTATAGTTAATGTCGGCAAAGCGCCATGTTTGGGTGTACTTCCCATTAACCAACCAGATACCGTCTTTGTAAATGCGTTGGATTGGAATAGTCTGTTGAACACTTCGAGGAATACGGAGAGGACGCCGCTCACTTCTGTTTGCGGTCTCTAAAGTTTTAAGCATTGTCACAGCCTCCCTTCCCTGTCATAGCTTTTCGATAGATATTCTCCGCCCGGAACACACGGGGGCCGGCATAAAGGAATTGGCTCTTGATAAAGGCCAGCGCGAACTGTTCAAAGGTCATGCCGTTGTAGTTGAAAAAGCCAGCCAGAGCCAGCGGTGTTGCCGCCACAATACAGGCCCAGCTTGCGGTCTCTTGTCCTATGAGCGAACTAAGGCCCAGATATACACCTACAGCGAGACCCACGGCCAACACCGCACATACAAACTGCCTCATGGTAAGCCCGAAGAAAATAGTTTCCTTGTGCTGACGCACTTCCTTAGGGATTTTGATTTCCATGTTGAAAAAACTCCTTCATAGTGATATTTTATACTTAGAAACAAAATGGGGGGAGCAACTTTGAACTGTTCAGACTGGAATTTGTTTTGGACTGCGTTCGGGGCAATAGGAACAACACTCGGTTCTTTTATAACAGCGATTGCGGTTGTTGTTGCAGTTAGACAATATCAAGAGCCATTAGTGAAACGTCTAAAAATAGGGTTTTCTTTTGCCTTTCCTGTTTATTCTGACAATCACCTTGGTGCAGACTTGTTTTGCATTAGTGTCGCCAATACAGGTGTTCGCCCCATAAATGTGTCAAATATTTACCTAAATGTCGGAAAGAAGAATCTGATTTTGAACGATGCACAGTTTGTTGTGCCGGGAGCTATGCCCCTCCTTTCTTTCCCTGCCGAGATACAGCCGGAGCAAAAGGTTCAAATGTACTTAGAGGTCTCCAAATTTTCAAAAATCTTCAAAGAGATGCTTAAAGGAAATGAGTTTGGAAAATCAGAAAAGGTGAAAGTTGCAGTAACAGACTTAACCGATGAATGGCACTACCATTTTACTGGATATACCGCAGGCGAGATGGCAAATCTATAATCCAAACATCTCCCTCACAATACGCTCCGCTCCCTTCACCAGCCCTACCAACACCAACATATTGAAAATGGTCTCGCCTACGTACTGCCAGCTCATAGTAACGACGGATAAAGATTCGTCCAGCGTTGGATTGCCCCCGGACATAAAGGCCGAGAATACAAGGCAGGCCAGAACAATAACCACACTCTCCATGCACACACCGATATAGGATTTAATAAATGCTTTTCCCGCAAAGTTGGTATTTTCCCCCGCAAAAGAGGCCAAGGGTAGTGGGGCCAAGGCAGTGTAAAAGTAGAGCCGAAAGAACCGTCCATATACCGTCATAATCAGGATAAAAGACAAAACCGTGATAAAGAGACTCCCCAGCAGTGTTACCAGCCACAAAGGGATACTGGCCAGAAAACCTACACTCTCAATAGCGTCCACCATCTCTTGGGGAACGGTAACTCCGGCTGAGGCCATACCTCCCACGCTGGACATAACGGACTGGACTATACCACCGCAGATGGAAAAAATAGTAGTCATAATCTCCATAGCTGAACCTACCGCCACCTTTGCTGCCACAAAACGAATCAGATGCCGCAAGGCAAACTCCGGTCTTTGGAAGTCCTTAAAACTGGCTACTGACTGGCATAGCCCCATAGAAAAAAAGAGTACCAGCAGGCCATAACCTACGGCCATCATTGCGTTATTGATGTTGGTGATTGCCGCCCATACCCCACCGCCCCGGAAATCTTGGGGAGTGGTGGTCAGAAGGCTCCAGATTTCTGCTAATTTGCCATTCCAAGTATTGAAAGCTAATTGCAGATTGCCAACAATCCAGTTATCGCTCAAAAGTAGTCACCTCCAAAAACGTGCCTCAATTTGAGGTACGTTTCGACAAAATGAGATATGGGGACAGGCTGGGTGGGCCTGTCCCCTATTGTTTTACACCACGCCGATAGCGGCCAGAATCTCTTTGGCAAACGCAATCAGCAGCCCACCAAACAGACACAGGAAACCCTGGGTGCGCTGGCTGGCATCGTGGGACTGCATGGACATTCCCACCTGCACAATGCCCCAGCCCAGGACAATTACGCCGATGGCCTTAATGCAGGAAAAAAAGAAGTCAGAAAGGTTATTGACGATGGCGAGGGGATCAGTGCCGGCAGCCAAAGCCGGAATACACAGCGCCCCGCACAGGTTCAGCGTAAGGACAGAGGAAAAATAAAAACGGCGGACTTTTATCGCCCGCCGTTCCTGAATGGTATTGGTCTTATTCTGTTTGGTGTTCATAATGCACACTCCTATTCAATGATGATAATGTCGCCCAGTCTGTCATAGGTCAGATCCTTCTGGACAAATGAAGTGCCCGGCTGGTGAAGATACGGAGCTGCGCCGCCGTCCTCGGTCAGCTTGATTTTGGGGTGCTGCTCCAAAGGATATTTGCTGTCAATGACCGGGGCCTCACCCCGAATCAGCAGAATGGCCTTGGCATTCTCCAATGTCCGCACCTCGTCGGGGGTCAGCAACTCCCGCCCGGCCTGTTGGTGGTTGGTGCTGTATGAGCCGTTACGCCCCCGACTCTGACTGTGGGTTTGGGTGTCGATGGTCTCCTTGCCCAGCAGCTCAGACACATATTTGAAAGTGCCCTGCTCGTTGCCTCCCAAGTAGAGGAAGGTATCACAGTTGCCGGTGATGTTCTCCCAACTATCCTTGAACAGCGCCTTGAGCTGGGCCATGTTTTGGATGATGATGTTGATGGAGATTTCCCGGCTGCGGCAGGTAGCCAGCACACGCTCGAAGTCGTCAGGCAAGGCCACATTTGCGAACTCGTCAAAGATACAGCGTACATGGACAGGCAGCCGGCCATTGTAGAGCTTGTCGGCGGAGTAGTACATGGACTGAAACGCCTGGGTATACAACATTCCCACGATGTAGTTGAAACTGGTGTCGTTGTCCGGGATGCAGGCAAAGATGGCCCGTTTGCGCTCCCCAAGGCTCCCCAGGTCAAGGGTGTCCTCGTTGGTGATCCGGGCGATTTCGGGCAAATTAAAAGCCGCCAGACGGACGGCGGCAGAAATAAGGATTGACTTTGCTGTTTTTCCCGCCGCCTGCTTGAAAATCTTGTACTGCTTGACGGCGATGTGGTCAGGCTCCTCGTCCTCCAGGGCTTCAAAGAGCAAATCCAGCGGGGATTGATAATCGTCGTCATCCTCTCTTGCCCCGCCGTTCTCAATCATGTACATAACCATTTCAAAATTCTGTTCTTCTGGTGGTGCTTCGTGCATGAGGTAAAGAATTAGAGCCGTGTCCAGGGCAATTTCGGACTTTTCCCAAAAGGGGTCGTTTTGCTGGGCGCCTTTGGGCGTGGTGTTCTTGATAAGGTTATTTATGAGCTTGATTGCGTCCTTATCGTCCCGGAGATAACGGAAAGGGTTATAGAGGTCAGACCTTGCGGTGTCAATGAGGTCAAATATCTGCACATCGTACCCCTGACTAATAAGCAGCGGAGCCACGGCGCGGGCCAGCTCTCCCTTTGGGTCGGTGATGAGGTAGGAGGTGTTGGCCTGCATGACGTTGGGTTTGGCATAAAACCGGGTCTTACCGGCCCCGGAGCCGCCCACCACCAACACATTGAGGTTACGGCGGTGTCGGCGGGAATCCATACCCATCTGAACATTTTGGGTCAATATCATGTTGTCCTTCGGGTGTTTTCTGTCTCGGTACTTCTCCCCCAAGGCACGGGGCACACCCCACTTTGCGCTGCCGTGTTCCTCTCCTGGCCTGCGATTCTCCCTTGTTGAGAGATAGAATAGGATAACGACGACATAGGCTATCAACGCACCCAAGATAAAGCGCAGCGAGTGAGTTGTCCAGTGGACGGCCAAGGGATAACTGCCCATCATAGCAGACAGATTCCCCAGCAGTTCAAAGAGATTCATTCCGGGTTGATAACAGGTAGCCACCATCAATGCCAACCAAAGAATGGGCAGGGCAAGATAGAACCAAAACAAGAGGTTTGGGTTATTTTTACGTTTCATGGCCTTACCTCACCTGCCCACCCTTGCCGGGCTTTCGAGCCTTTTTCACAGGACTACACAGCGCCTTATAGATGGCTCGTCGCTCCTTCTCCACCTCGTCTGCTCTGCAACCGCTAAAAGTAATAAAGGCTGTGTTGAGATTCTTCGTTCCTTTTGCGGTGATTCGGCCAAAAGCACATCCATCCAGAGTGGCATCCCGGAAGTTACCATGCTCCATGATACAGTCTGCAACATAAGTATGCTTTAGGTTTGCCCGTTGAAATGAAACCGTGCGGAAAAAGCTGTCCCGGAAGTGGGTATGAGCGACGGTAGCAGAGGAAAAGGTCGCATTGCGTATAAAACACGAATAAAAATCGCAATCGTAAATGCGGGTATCGTCAAAGCACGCTCCCTTGAGCCGACACACCGCAAAGGTACAGTTACGGAACTCGGAGAGAGTAAAATCGGTATCATCAGGCAGGCAGTAAAAGATCACTCGGTCAAAATAGGACTTGCGAAAAAAGTCAGAAGGAAAACCCTCTGCCACCGCCTCGTCATAGAGCTGCTGGTCTATCACTTTCAATGGGCCGTTTACTCCCTTGTAGCTTTTGAGCGTGTGCCCTCCTGCTCCTTCTTTAGCATAAGGGATTGTCACCAATTTCTTTTGTTCTTGGAGCGCCGCTATTTCACGGCTGAACCGTTCAATCTCATGGGGATACCACCCCCGGCCTTTCTCCTTCACTTCATCCAGCAGCTCATCTACCGTCCGGGACGATCTACCTTGAATAATGTCATTAGCTTCACGGATAATTTTTGCCCGGCTCCAACCATTATATTGCTTGGGGTTTGCAAGCTGAAGATAGCCAGCTATCCCCATACTGATTTCCAATCCGCTTTTTACTTTTTGATAGTTTGCCATTATTTGTTCCTTTCATGGAATAGAAAAGGGGCGCCTTCCCCATACGAAAGGCGCCCCCTCTCGAAACACGCCTCAATTTGAGGCACGTTTCGACATTTTTCAGTAGCCGGTACGAGGCAACAATGTGGGCTTACCGTATACCACAGTCGTCCATCGGGTCACAGCCTGTACCCATGCGCCGTTATAGACGCCGCCTACATCGGCGGTGTTAGTAAAGCTGCTCCCGGCTCCAAGGCCGGAGACGGCGGTACAGTAGAGCATGGGTGCCTCCACCTGAGCAAAAGCAGCCGGGGCCTGACCAAACACAAACATGACCTCAGTGATTCGCTCATTGGCGGCAAGGCCAAGGGTGGCAGGCCGTGCGTCCAGCGTGTAACTCTTGGCTGTGGAAAGGTTGTCTGCCAAGGTGTGGTACTCCCCTGCCCCGTTGACCTTGTAAATCACCTTGTAGGTGCCGGGGCGGTTGTAAGTCCCGGTCACTACCTTGTCCAGTGTAACGACGGCAGGCAGATTATCTCGCCAGTAGAAGCTGTCCAAGGTCACATTCCCGGTGTTGGCAATCCCAGAGAATACATACCGCACAGGCTGACCGCTGACCGCCTCCTTGGGGCCAGTCTTGGTGATGGCCACACCAGTGGCAACGCTCTTGTTAGCGACTTCAAAGCGGATAATTTGACTGCTATACTCCAGCACAGCGGTCATGGGGGTATCGTTCACCATGTAATGAGCGGGAGCTTTGACCTCACGAATGATATAACGGCCAAGGGGAAGCTGCTGGGAAACGGCAAGACCGTTTGCACCACTCACGATGGTGTCCACCTTGTTCCCCGTGCGCTCGTTGTAGATTTCAAAAACAGCCCCTTCCAGGAACACTCCAGCGGGCAGTCCGTTTGTCGGGTTGTAGTCCGCAGAGGTCTTAACGATCTGAATCTGACCTGTAATGGGCGTGTTCTTCCAGTTGACCCTTGTGACCTCTCCTTCCCGCACATAGACAGATTTGATTTCTGTGTCCGGGATATAGCCCTCATTATCCAGTTCGCGGAGATGGTACCTGCCGTCGGCATTCAGGCCTTCCACATAGGCATAGCCATTCTGAGTGGTAGTGACCTGACGGATAGGCACCATCCAACGGTCATAAACCAGAAAAGAAACGCCGGGGATACCTTTGCCGGTTACACTGTCCGTCTTATAAATCACGATACCAGACAGAGGCTGGTTGGTAATCGTCAGCGTGGTCGTCTTGTTATCTTTGATGGTGAAGGGATGAGGGGTGGAATCCAATTTAAAGTCCTCCGGGCAATCCACCTCCACTGCATAGTAATTTCCATTCTCCAGAGGAACAGTTACCTGACCGTTTTTGTCCGTTTTCACCGTTGTTACCAAGGTGTCATCTGCCTTGCGAATCTCAAAGGTGACATTGGGAATACGCTCACTCCTGTTTTTGGCGTTGATCTTGATGATTTCCACCGAGGGAATTTTGTGGTTCTCAAAATACAGGTCTGTGTTCCGGTTGGAATGGAGTGTAATAAGCTGGCTGGGTGCGTCCAGCAGATAGGGGCTGGGGACAGACTTCTCCACCACTTCATAAACCATGGGCAGTAGGTTTTTCACGGTAACGGTTCCGTCTGTCCTGGTCTTGTACTCTCCAACGGTGGAGCCATCGGCAGCCTTAACGATAAACACTGTATCAGGAACAGGAGCGCCTGTATCGGCATCATTCTTGTGGATGGTTAGATTGGGTCTTTTGTCATTTTGGAGTGCGACAAAAGAGTCTTGTCCGGAGAAGAGTTCCACATGATATTCTTTAGGGTCCAGGATATGGGTTTCCACTGTGGAAATCTCTTTGAGAGCGTAAACCCCTGGCTCTAAACCCTCCCAAACAATCTCTCCAGTGGTAGAGGTAGTCCGATCCAGATAACGGCTGCCGTCCTCAATTTTGGACAGGCGGTAACTGACCCCCGCCAAGGGAGTGCCATCGGCACTATACTTTGTCAGTTTGAGGCTGGGCAGAGCAGAGTTGGTAAAGATAAACTGTGCCGTCTCGTTGCCATGCAAATGAATGAGCCGCTGGCTGTTATCCGCCACATAGCCAGGACACTCCAACTCAGTGACTACATAACTGCCCACAGGCAACTTAGACAGGTCGATAGTTCCATCCTCCCCAGTGGTAAGCTCCACCGGACCATAGCCGCCATCCACCGCCTCAAAACGGAATTTTGCGTTTGGGATGACCTTGGACAAATCGGAGGAATCCACCTTTACCAAATGAAGCCCCGGCAGACGATCATTGAAAAAGACCAGCTCCTTGATCCCATCTCCGGCCTTCAGCTCCACGGTCTGGGGGGTGGTGTCCAGCACATGACCGTCATCGCCGGTGTCTACCTCCTGGACCAGATAGGTGCCGGGTTCACAGTCGATCAGGAGAATTTCTCCCATAGCGTCCGTCTGGAACTTCCCTAGAGATTCTCCGTCCCGCCAAATCTCAAAGGTAACGCCGCTCATAAGCTCATAGGTGCTGCGGTCATACTTGGTGATACGCAGACCGGGAAGTTCCTTGTTGATAAAGGTGACGGTGGTAGTTTCCCCGGTCAGGACCTGCGCGGTCTTCACGGTCTCGGTGTCCGCCTGCCAGCCGAAGATACCGGCCAACTCCCTGATTTCATAGGAACCGGGTTCCACATCGAAGGTGGCTACACCTGCGGATACTGTTCTCTTGGTTTGAGTCACACCAGTCTGGATGTTCTTTACCTGAATGGTAACACCAGTCAGATAGTCTCCGGTGTCGCTCAACTTCTGAACTCTCAAAGTGCCATAGGGGTCATTGTAGAAGGTCAGGGTAGCGACCTCCCCATAACGCACCATCACATTCTGCGTTGTATTCTCTCCCAGTTTGTGGTTCGGAGCAGACTGGCGCTCAATGACGGTGTAGTTTCCAGCCAGAGCAAGGGGAACATTGATTTCTCCGTCGTCATTGGACGAAAAAATGCCTACGGTAGCTCCATTGGGGTCGATGATTTCAAAGAGTGCCCCAGAGAGGGGCTGGTCTGTACCTGTCTCTTTCTTGATGATTGTGAGGCCGGTTTCCATCTTTACTGTCTCGCTTGTGCTGTAAGAACTCAGCCCGGACAGAGCCATAGGCACGGTGGGATCGGTATCGCACATATAGTTTTGCAAATTTCCGTACTTATCTTTCTCAGCGCAAATGGCATAGTAGATCCCATAGCTGTATACCTCTGTGCGAAGGGTAAATTGAGCTGTACCGCTCTTACCATCCACCGCATCAGCCGGGTACAGCACTTTGAACTGTCCACCATAGCCGTCTCCAACATCGGTGGTAGTAATAGAAGTTATGTCCTGATTGTTCATATTCACGATTCGGGTACCAGCAGGGACCGCACCGGAATCTGCGAAGGCTACATCGACCTTATAGTTACAGATCCAGGTTTCAGACCAGACAGTAAACACCTGCTGCTTGTATGCTTTGCCGTTGATCGTGACCGGGTAGGCAGTGGCTCTGTCAGGAGTAACGGTCAGGTTGGGTTCATAGGTGTCATTCCACAAGGTACCCCGCTGGTAGATGTCCTTGGCGGCAGCAAGGATCTTCTCACCCCTCACTTTCTCATCTCCGGTAAGGCTTGGGTTTATTTTCATGCTGTTAATATTCCAGTTGGGAATGATATAGCACCATAAAGCTGCCTTGGTGGCATAGTATGCCTGCTCTTTGTTGTCCAGTTTGAGTTCGGCCAGACTTCGGCAGGGATAGCCGTTGGCGATGATACCCATGACCTTGGGGTCAGACGCTTTCTCATTGGCGATGTACTTAATGGATTCGCCCTTTTCCACGGTCTGTGGTACTCCGTAGAGATTGGGGTTAACGCAGTAGGCCGGAATCTCTTTTACCTGACCATTGGCACTTACATAGTTGTAATAGGTATAGAGAAAGGTTTGTACAGAGCCGTTGATACTCAGGTAGCTGTATGCATCACCGCCGCTATAAATGTCGATCTCGCCTAGGGCTTCTTGTTCGCTGGAAGCAGCGAAAGCCACCGTGGGAATCAGGCTCAATGCTGTTATCACAGCGAGTAAGAAAGTTGCCAATCGCTTTTTCATATTGATTCCTCCATTCGATTTGATAAAAAGGCAGTATGCCTTTCGCACACTGCCTCCATAAAGCTTAAAATTTGTTGCGTTGTATTACTCGTTGACTTTTAGCATAATATAGCATATAATTGTGCTAAAGGAGGTGCTCATTATGCCAACGATCCGTCCCATTTCCGACTTGCGGAATCATTTTGCAGAAATCACAAAGGAAGTCCAGAGCAGCAAAGAGCCAATCTTTTTAACAAAGAACGGCATGGGTTCCATTGTCGTCATGAGCATGGAAGCCTATGAGGAAGGCCGGTATGAAAGCCAAGTTTACGATCAACTTTTGGAAGCTGAGGTTCAGGCCGCCGCTACTTCCCAGCGTTTCAGCCATTCGGCAGTTATGGATGCCGCTCGCGCCAAGCTGAAGAAAGCGGAGGACAAGCAGGGTGCATAATGTAGAATATCTGCCTCTCGCTCAAGCAGATGTGTTAGATGCGGTAGATTATCTGGCCTTCACATTGGAGGCTCCCAAAGCTGCCGCAGACTTGCTTGACGAACTGGATCATACGGTAGAGCAAATTTCCAGATTTCCCTACGCTTGTGAGCTCTATCGAACAGACCGTCCGATGCGAGATGAGATCCGCAAGGTTCCTATCAAGGGCTTCGTCCTTTATTATGCGGTATTTCCAGACCGGGTGGAGATTCGGCGGTTCCTCCATGGTCGGAAGAATCGAACCGCTGAGGTTATAACCCAAACAGATGAAACATGAGAAAAGACGGTATGCGGAACGCATACCGTCTTTTCTCATGTCTGATGCTTATTTCACTTTGATGTTGTACTCTGTTCTCTGGAATATGCCGTCCTTATAGACATCCCACACTTCCAAGGCATAGGTACCAGGAGGGCAGGAGTTGAACAGACTGACCAGATTGTCTTCTTTCCAGGGCCAGAAGTTGTTGTGAGTTTCTGCCTCTGAAATGGTGAGTTCAAACTGCACCATTTGGGAGCCGTCTGCTTTCAGGACTGGTTTGCCATCCTTCCATGTCTCTGGATTGTTGCCGATGGCATTGTAAAGGGTGTAGAGCATTCGCCGTGTCTCATAGACATTTCGGACGAAGCAGTAGTCTTTTCCCTGAACATCGAAATGACGAGCCTCCGGTGCGGGAAGTTCCGGTTGATCCAGGAGCGACCAGTCGCAGGTAGCCACCGGTAGTTCTCCGAGAGGACCGCTCCCGAAGGCGTTGGCATTCCAGCGACTCACATCGGTGATTTCGTAGAGAGTACCATCATCACAAGAGATTAGGTCTCCAACCTTGGGTTCATACCGGGAGCCGTCTGTGGGCAGGCTTACCTCTCCTGCTACTGCGGCTTTCTCCTCTGGCTGGTAATGCTCTTCAGACAGGATATAAACCGAGTTGGTAATTCCATCATAGGTCACACCAAAGTCCACTGCCTGTCCCACATCCCGGAGCTTCACATAGTTGTTGCCGTTGATGACATAGGCCTCCAGCTCAATCTTCTGGTCGTTCAAGTAAAAGGTCTGTGTGGATGGTTCTGCCAGAAGTCCGGCGGCAACTGCGTAACCACCGCCAAAAAAGACAGCCCCAACAACGATGCCAGAGACAAACTCCATATGCTTTCTCTTCATCTTTGATACCTCCAAAATAGTTCAAATATAGGGAGATTTCCCTATTAATATTGTACCAAAGATGGCGAAAAGCGTCAAAAAATCGGTCATTTGGAAATGTGCCTCAACTTGAGGCACATTAAACCTCTACAGCCCTTACACACCAGCGGTAAGCACTCTGATCGCGGACACAGGTATAGAGAGTAATACAGTTTCCCGCAGTTGCCGCCAACATAGAACTGTCAGTCTCGCTAACCTTCTCCACACTGGTAACGGCGTATGTCCTCGTTCCCAGTTTTGTGGTGAGGGTGATTCTATCGCCCAAGGACAGCGTATGGATTTCTCCGAAGTAACAGTTTATCCCCCGGTTATGCCCAGCTACACAAACATTTCCATCCCAAATGCTACTTTCGGGGAAATGCCCTGCACCCTTGGCAAGCGTGGCGGTGTCCGTCCCCTGATAGACCTTGACGCTCACACCAAGGGCGGGGATTTTCAGCGTTCCCAGGTGGCCTCCGCCATAATAGAGGTCGTCCGTAACAGCAGTGCAAGCGGCGACGGGATAATTGGTACTGGGGGCAATAGTGACAGTGGGATAGATCACGGTCCCGCTGGCAATAGCAGAAATAACCCCGCCGTTCCCGGTCAGGTTCGGGGTCAGCAGTTCCCCGCTTCCGGGAAGGTAACTGCTTGGCGTACCAAAACCGGGCGGGATCAGGGCGACGTTTTTACTCCTGTCCGTGTTGACAGTATTCTCTGTTCCCACATAAACCGTTTTATTGCTGGTGGCTACGCCGAAGTCCCCGGACCTGGGGCTGCTGATGGTGTACTCCAAAGCAGAGGCCGGAGTAATGAGAACCGCCGTCAGAAGTACGGCAGCACAAAGGTTTACTTTCCATCGCATTTGTTGTACTCCTCCCATTCCTTTTTGGATTTGAGCTTTTTGCTCCCATACACGGCAAGGACGGTCACGCCGCCTACTCCCACGCCAATATGCAAAAGGTACAGCCACTTCCAACCGCCCGTAGATAAGCCAGTTTGTTCCGCAACCGGTTCAATCGGAATCGGGCTTCCGCTGAAAGCAGCAGTGTAAATTGCAGTATCACAGATAGTCTTGGCGACTTCCCCGGTGTAATCTGCGCTGACGACATACCCTGTGGCGTATTTGCTGGTCGCCGTCCCGGTATAGCTGGCGGTGGCATGATAAAAGCCTTCCGCCTCCTGCCATTGAACGTCGGCCAAGGTCAGTGTCCTCCCGTTGTCCTCAATAGTTTTGGGAATGAGAGCGGTATCTGCGTCGGAAAGGTTGGGGTAGTTCCGGGTAGCGGCAACGGTACGGCTGCTGGTCTTATAGCCTGTTGCCTCCACCTTAATACTGGCCGTGTTCAGTGCGAGGATGCCGGTGTAGCTATCCTCGGTAGTAACTTCCATTGTGGCAGCAAGCTGGGGCATGATTTTATCCATATCCTTGCTCTGACTGTTCAGAGTGACGGTCTCGGTATAGTCCTTGGTTTCGGTTTCCCTATTATCCAACCGGGTCATATCCAAAAGGGTGTAGTGCCACCCTTCCCGGTCAAAGTCCCCGGTGGGAATATTGGTGGGATCGTCGGTAACGGAGAGCATATAGACCTTCTCCAAACGGTGGCTGTCTCCTTCAGTAATCTCCCTAACCTCCACAGGGTAAAAAGCAGACCGCTCCCCAACAGCCAAGGCCGGGCAGGTCATGGCAAAAGTCAGGAGCGCTGCCGTAAGAATAGGTACGCTTCGTTTCATAGGTTTTTACTCCTTTACAAAGAATAGTGAAACATACCTCAAATTGAGGTATGTTTCGAGGTCTGTCAAAACGTGCCTCAATTTGAGGCGAGTTTTCGGGTAGGTCGCCCCATTGGTGGCTTACAGTTGGGTTAAAAAGCAGGGGCGCACACACCCGATAGAATCACCAGCCTTTCCCAATGTGACAAAAGCCGCCAACGGCGGCTTTTGGGGGTATTATCCCCTTAATGACTAAATAATCCACCGACTCTCCCCTGTCAAGGCCCGACCAGTCCGCAGACTGGTCGGCTCGCGCACGATTGCAAGCAATCGTGCGGCCTTGACGGAGGTGGGACGGTGGATTACACTCCCGCAAGGGGGAAACACCCCCACCGGGGCTTATCGGGCCGGGCGGCGCACAGCGGAACGGCTCCGCCGCTTTTCCTCCAAGCTCTTTTCGATAGAGCGCCCAATCTGCTTGCTCATGTCTTGAACACCATCCAGAACGCTCCGGCACTCGTCCGGGGTCATGCCCTCAAATCGTTCGGTCAGCCGCTCCATGTTGGGTGTCTTGGGTTCAATCCCAAAGCGGCGACAGAGAATGTAGGCCACACTTTGGGCGTCCAGCTCATATCTGGCCCAACTGTAATTCCGATTGAATCCTTTATCATGGAACCGGGTCAGGGCGACCTCGGCAGCGATAGAGGCAAATGCCTCTCCGTCAGGGTAGTCGGGGTTGATTGCCAACTCCTTTTTGTCCTCATCATAGTAGGCGGGGGCGTCCAGCTCCTTGTCGGTAACAGGCTTGGCCTTGGAGAAGTTCAGTAGGGTTTCCAGCGCGGTTTCCATTTCCTTACTGCCGTCCTCGAAAATGGTCTGCTTAATGTCTTGTCCCTTGGTCTGGCTCACATCATAGGCATCAGCCAAAACATACTGCTTTGTCCGCTGGTCACGGGCAAAGATTTTCACCCCGGTCTCGCCCTCCTTGACGGTGCGGTGAAGAGACTGCCAACGCTCCGCTGTGCCAAATACAGTAGAGCCGTCCGGGAGACCTGCCAGAGCAATCGCCACATTCCCGGCGCTGTATGTGGGGTTATCCCCCTGCATGGCAAGATAGCGAAGATAAAAGTCCGGGTCACTAATAATGCTCAACACGCCGAAGTCTTGCATAGATGTGACATTATCACGCTCTGCCTGCTGCTGGGCCTGCCATTCGGTGTCTCTGGCCGCCTTTCCTGCGATGATTGATTCCAGATTTGCCATTTTGAAATACCTCCATGTTATCGTGTTTTGGGTTTGCTGGGTCTGCTACGCTGTTTGTCTTTGGCTCGGTTCTTAGCCTCTACTTTGCAAGCCTCCAGCTTTTCTTTCATGCTGGGCTTTTTCTCTTGGGCCGGGGCCTCCTCAGATGTCGGTCTCGTCCTCGTCGGCCTCGTACGGGAGGCTGTCGAGCCACTCCCTCGCTGTGGTAAGGAGCTGCTTTGCCGAGCAGCGAGGGGATTGTCTTTTTTTGGGCTTCCGCCCTCCTGTTCCTGAGCGATTGCGCCGTAACCCCGGCGTTCCATGAACAGGTTGACCTGCGCCACAAAATCCACATTGGTGACTAAATCCACCATGCCGTCCTCGGCTCGGCTATCCTTAACGACGGAGAAAAGGACATTCTTCTTGGCATATGCCTTGAACTCCTCCAGGTCGCTCTCCTTGAGCCGAAAAACCTTGAGGGGTTTACCCTCCCGGAGTAGGCGGGTCATGCCTGTCATACCTACCAGTTTCTTTTCGTCTCTGGCAAAGGCCCAAAGAAGGGCGGCAAGGTTCTTACTCCCTGCCGCCAATAGCTTGATACTCTCCTCGGTCAGTACAATTCCTTCCTTGACGAACAGATCGGCTACCTCTCCACTGGTATCCATAGGTTTATCTCACCTCCTGCGTCTTGATTTTTGTGGGTGGTGTACGAATGTTGCTCTTCTGAAATTCCTCCTGTTTTAGCACCTCCTCCATCTTGGGGCTGTCAGTCTCGATTTGATTACACAGCCTCAACTCTCGCCTCAAAGAGCGAAGCTGCTGGGTGATTGCCTTAATCTCTGCCGTGACCGTATCATCCCCAGCACGGTACAAGCGATACAACTCCTTACGCTGGTCGGTAAGGGCGTCTATCTCGGCTTGGATAGCGTCATACTGCATAGATAGCTGGGCTTGTGTCTCAATGCGGTTTCTGTGGAGATACAGAAATTGCCGCTGGTAGCGGTCAAACTTGATAAGCTCCTGCCGCATATCAAAGGCCGTCCGGGTTGCCGGGCGGCCTCGTTTAATACCTCGTAGGAGGTGCAGATATTTGAAACACAGGGCTTGAAAGCCCGTCAGTTTGTGGGGCCTGTGCTGGAGCAAGCCACCCCGGACATAATAACGCCGCCCATAGGTCAGGAATGGAGATTTGGGCGGCTCTTGTCGGGATACTGGGGTCTCACCCCTGCGGGCGGCTCCCAGCCTTGCTTTTAGGTCGGCCTCGGTATAGCCGTCGCCCAGACTATCCAGCCGGATAAACCTACCGCTCCCCGGTGGCCTGACGGCTGTATGCTTTACATTAAGGCCGTCCTTGACCTCATATCCCCGGCGGCGTAACTCTTGGAGAAAGGTCTTGTAGGTGAAGGACTGGCAAAGGATAGTGTCGATCTCTTGCCGTATCAGCCCCCGCACCGTGGCCTTGCCGCCTTTCTCGGCCTCCCATTCGCTGTGGTGTTTGCCTTTGCCCTCCGGGTCTATCACGGCCAGCCCATGCTCCTGGCAAACAGCGTCCGAAGTTCCACGGATACCCTGATAGTAGTCTTTCATGGTGTCCCGGTACATGAGGCCGTCTACAAAGGAAACGCTGTTGAAAACGATGTGGTTGTGCAAATGCTCTTTGTCCAGATGTGTTCCAACAATGACCTCATAACGCTCCCCCAAAAGCCGCTGGGTAAGTTCCACGCCAACAGCGTGGGCCTGCTCAGGTGTGACCTCGCCGGGGGCAAAGGACTGGATAATATGATACCCTTTCCTCTTACGGTCTGTCTTGCCCCACCGTCTTTTCGTCTCCATCATGTCGGCATAGACCGTAGCCCGGTCACAGTTTACAGCGGTTTCAAAACAGGTCTGCTCGGTTTTGGCCCTGTTGAGCGCATAGTCAAGGGCTACTTCCAGCGAGGTCTTTTTCCCATTTTGGGCGTACTTTACGCTCTTATCCAGACGGTCATGGATTACAAGGATTTTCGTGTAGGCCATCAGAGGGTGTCCTTCACTAACCGAGCCATCCGCTGCACAAGCTGAACCGCCTCATATATTTCTTCTTGGGTGGCTTCTCCTCTGGCATTGGCTTGGTGGGCAAGCTGATTGATGTTATTACCGATGGCTGATAATTCCCGGAGAAGGGCGGCGTAGGTATCGGGAGGCCGGGGACGAAGATTCACGCCGGCGATAAGCTGACGAATCAATGGCTCCATTTTCAGCCCAGTGATTTCTGTCTGCTTTTTCAGATGGGTATACTGGTCGGCATTGAGCCGAAGCGTAATTGTCTTAAACGGTTTCATCGGACTATTTGGCTTGGACGCTGGTGCCGCCCTCTGGATCGTAACCTCTCCCGTGCCGCCCAATATTCTGGGTGATATTCCCGAACAATCCGGTTAAGTTCCTTTTCAAAAGCTTCCGGGGCTTTTACCCTCTCTGGAATCTTCCATATTTTCCTATCTAACAGTTCCCGTAGAACGACCTGTTCACAGCAGTCCTCCTCAAAGCAGAGATAGCTGCCATCCCTCATACCGCACTTTCGGACAGCAGAAGTTAAGCATAGCTCGGCTTCACGGTCAACCATGATTCCGCCATGGCTTGCGGTTGAGACAAGGTACATTCCGGGATAAAGCTCCTCGCTCCATTGGACTTCACCCCAAGGTGAATAGGTGGGGTCTCTCATAAATGATTTCTCCTTTTGCTAAATAGAAACGCACCTCAATTTGAGGCACGTTTTCAGCGTTGGGGTATTAGGGGTTTAACCCCTAACAAGTGGAATTTTGCTGTCAAAATTCCATGCTTGCGTAGACAGCGGCGCCAACGGCGCCGCTGTCCTATCGGGTCAGGGTATGCTTCTTACCTTTATGGATCACAGGTTTTTCCTGCGGTGGTCGGGGTTTCTTCGGTTGGATTTCCATACCATCATCCTCATCCAGTAAGGCCAGCAGATCGTCAACAGTCGTTTCTACGGAATAACCGGGCAGGAGAACACCGTTGACGGAAAAGCGCCCCTCCTCTCCTTTTGGAATCAGCGGAGAGATTTCGGTAAACAGATGGGCATAGGCGGCAATTCGTCCTTGAAGATACTTGTCCATAGCCGCCTTATCCTTAAAAGCTTTACGCTCCTGCCCGGCAATCCGCAACCCGGAGCGGGTATTATCTGGCCTCTGTACGGTGTTGAAGTAAAGGTGCCAGCTCAATTCCCAGGTTTCCACCTCGGAGCGTTGGGTAACCCGGCTCCATCGGGTGCGTTCATACACCCTCCAGCTCATTTTGTAAACCATATTACTAATTTCATGGACGCCGTATTCTCCAGCGCTCCATTGATTAGAGGTATGATTCACCGGCTGAATTCTGAGGTATTCCATCGCCTTACGGACGGCAACAGTTTCACCTGCCTGTTTCGTCCAGTCGGGAAGCAGGGCACATATAGACTGGTATATTTTTTCTTCCTTTTCCATACTTTCCTGCTCTAACTGTTTCAGTTCTTCCATAGATAAAGCCACCAGTTCCGCAACCTCTGTTTTGTTTTCGCTGCGATAAATATGGCCGGATACTTCCAACTCTACCCCGGGCGTTAAGTGAGTGTATGCCATAGCCGCCCCCCTATCGTACCGGGGCCGACTTCTTCTTATGGAGCGGCTTTCGGTGAGGAGCGGGTTTCTTTAGCGGAGTTTCCTTTTTCAGCTCGGTAGTCGCCTTAACTGACTGTACTTTTTCCGTAGGTGGCGTTGCGGTAGGGGGTGCCAAAGTGGTCGGGGTCTTGGGCTGGATAGTGTCGCCATCTTCCAAACAGTTCAGGAGGTCACTCAAAGTAACCTCTTTCTTCTTAGCCCCCGGCCGTTCCAGAGCGTAGCCCTGAAGGAGCTGGCCGTTGACAGAAAATAGGTCTTTGGCCTCTGCGGGAACAGGTGGAGACAACTCTTTGAAGTAGCTGGAATACTGGTCGAACTTTAATTGGACATACTTTTGCGCCCCATCTAAAGTTTTATACTTTTTGCTGCCCTCGTAGTCGATTCGCTCCCTCGGCGTCCGTTCATAGCCACGATAACCAACTTGCAGGCTGGGAGCCATATAGGACACTTCCCAAACCAGCTTCCAGTCCATGCCAGACCGGGTAATGGAAAAAGTCATTTTATAGACCATGTTACTGATTTTCCATGAGCCGTCCTTTTGCTTCTTCCACTCGTTAGAGGTATGGGTAACTGCCGGGACTTTCAGATATTCGATGGCCTTTTGGAGTAAAAGGGTCTGCGCCCCATGCTCGTCCCAGGCTTTGGCGGCCTCTTGGAGCTGGTCATAGACTTTTTTCTCCTTGGTTTTGCTGTCCTTGAGCCGCTGTTCAAGTTCTTTGATTGCAACATTCAGAAAAGGCTTAAAATCAGCCCTTTCGCCTCGGTATATCATGTGTCTCTGTATACTGATCTCACCCCCTTCCCGCAAGGAGCCGGTATAGGTGCTAACCTCAAAAAATGTTGGTTTCTGTTTTGCCATATGCCCCTCCTATCTCACCGAGACAGTGCGGGCCTTGTGGTGACGGCGGAGGCAGCACTGTCTACTGGGAGATTGCCGTCCAAAGCAGCGATCCTCAAACTCGGCCATAGTCAAGCGGTCAGAACCATCCCCTTGGGTAAAGTCGCCAGGCTTTAAGTCCACATAGCCATTTTCATTCAGGGTGATAGGGCTGGCGGTGAGAACAGTACCAAAATGTTCCACTATGATACGTCGCCCCAAAAGGCAAGGCTGAGTCCAGTCCTCCTCGTCAGTCTGCATTTCATAGAGGTACATCCCTTTGGGAACTGTGGCCCGGTTTACTCGTTCTATGGTAAACAGGCCGGGGATGCCCAGAATTTCCACAGCTTCAAAAGTTTCCTTGGTTGCGTCAAGCGGGTACATGAATACAACTCCTTTCACGGGGTCTTACTGCATAATATAGAAATGCGCCTCAAATTGAGGCACGTTTCTACCGTTCCGGGTTTTGCTTGTACTTTTTTTGCGGCTTGTCGGGGACTTGCTCTGCCTTTACCTTTGGCTCCACGGGCAAGGTGACAAGGCCATCCTTACCCGCGGCAATCAAAAGTTCTGCCTTATGGAACATCTTTTGGTAGGTCTTGATCTGCTCCGGGGTCAGACCGCAAAAGTCCTCGTCCCCCAAGCCACAGACGAAAAACGGGCCAAATACCCCTTGATAGCCGCCGGGGACGCTGCGGTTGAAGTCCATACCGTTGATAAGCCCTTCCTCGTTGCAGACGATCCCCACCTTTTCCTCAAAGGGGTAAATGGCCTGAATCAGACCACCAACAGCGGCCTGCATTTCTGCCAGGCCATTCAGCTCCTTCTCATAGGGAGCATAGCCCGGCTCCACCATTAAAACTTTCATATCGCTTACCTCGCCGGGGCAGGGGCTTTCTTACCGGGGTCTTTCTCTGCGGTGGCCTTGGCCTTTTGGCGCTCGATCAGTTTCTTGCGAACTTCCAGTCCCTCGAAAATGCCTTTTTTCACGTCGGGGACAGTGGTTCCCTTGGAGAAGTATGGCAGAAGATCCTCTTCCATAAGCGTAACCTTTAAGGGCGGTTCAACCTCCCGCTTGGTAGGTGCCACCGCCGCCTCGATCTTTTTCTCGGTGAGCGTACCTGCTTTACTGGCCTCTTTCAGTTCCTTGGCCTTAGAGCCAGAGGGTACAGTGCCCCCCTCCTTCTCGATGGCATCCGCCAACTTCTCCTGTTCTTGGGGCTTCATTTGGGCAATATCCACGGCTGTGTTGACTGGGAGTTTCTTATCGTCCACCATCTTCTGCAGCGGCGGGGTCAGTTTAGTCAGGGTTTTGAGCCGCTGAACTTGGGCAACGCTCTCCCCCGTCTGTCTTGCAATTTCCTCATCGGCAGTCAAAGGTTTCTGACCGGAAGCCTCCATCGCTGCAATTTCCTCCTTGGAGCGTCGTCCGGTCTTGCGTTTTAGGGCTTCCGCCCTCATAGTGTAGGCTCTTGCCTTTTCCATCGGAGTAAGGGGCTTATCCCGCTTGAGGTTGGAGTCTACCATGTAAATCGTGGCCTCATCGTGATCCATATTCCGGACAATGACCGGAATTTCAGCCAGTCCCGCCAGCTTTGCAGCGTGCATACGCCGATGACCCGCAACCATTTCAAATCGGCCCGGCTTCTTGGGATTGCGAATGATGGTGGCAGGCTCCAGAATGCCCACCTGCTTGATACTATCGACCAAAGCGACCATATCCTCATCATCCCGCACCGGGAACGGATGGCCTTCAAAATCGTCGATGTACTCCATCGCCATCATTGTGACCTGACCCAGTTTCTCTTTAGGAACAATCACCATGGAGAAATCCTTGGGAATACCATCCTTGTCTACTTCCTCGGTAGGCTCCTTTTTCTCGGTAACTTTAGCCCCCCTTCCGTTGTCGTCAGGCTTTTTTCCTTCAGGGGCCTTGGGCGGTTCGGTGGGCTTCTCCTTCCCAGTTTTACCGGGGGCAGCGGAAGCCTTGTCCTCCTTTATCTCTTCACCCTTCTCAGCAGGCTTTTTGCCTTCGGGAGCTTTGGGCGGCTCGGTGGGCTTCTTCTCTTCCACAGGTTTGCCGGGAACAGTGGGAGCGGCCACCTTGGGTGGTTCCGGTGTCTTTTTACCCTCGGTGGGGTTGAGCGATGTGTCCGGGGGGGCGGGAGGCTTTTCCTCCGTGGGGTGTGCCCGGAACGATCCGAGCAAGGGGTTGTCTTTCTTGGGGTCTGCCATTGTTATTCCTCCTTAAAAATTATTTTGCCGAAACACACCTCAATTTGAGGTATGTTTTCAACCAAGGTCATGTTGTACTTCCGCCTGATAGTAATTGCTCATAGTGACAGGGGCATTGTAAAGGGCTGTAAGTAGATAAGCCCGGATATTGCGGATTTGAGTGGTGTTGCGGTGCATACAGTCAAACACATACTCCATGTGGCTACTATTCAAGGCGAGAAAACGGCTCTGCACCTGTCCCACAGGTATTTCCTCACCCCCTATGCGAACGGAAGGGCGGGTACTGCAAAGGGCGTCCACCATTAGCTCTACCACACCGTCAACATCCTCATAGTTGAACTGTCCGCAAAGATAAGAAAATTCAATTTGGGTTTCAATTTCTTTTCGGCAATCGCTTCGATCCGTCCATCTGCTTGTTTGGGGTGGTGAAGATGGATAGATAGATTGCTCAAGAGGACTAAAATCAGTCTGATTAAAATCAGGATAGATACCTGCGGTTTTCTCGCACTCTGGAGTGCGGTATTGCCGCACTCTTGACTGCGGATTTTCCGCAGCCTGGGCTGCTGGTTTTCCGCACTCTGGACTGCTACTAATCGGAAAGTCTTGCGGCTCTTTGAGTTGGGGTGGTATCTGGCCTGTGGTAAAACGCTTGACATATATCCGGGTGGGCTTGCCTTGGCCTTGCCTGACACGCTCAATGAGACCGATTCCCTTTCCTACGTCTAACTCCACTAACAGCTTGGTGGCTTTGTCATGCCCACAATTCAGGTCGGCCTGTATCTCGTCCAAGGTGTAATAAATAAACACCCGGCCCAATCTGTCATACCAGCCATTTTTAGCAGAGAGACCCATACGGTCAAGTAGGAGGCCATACAGCAGCTTTGCATCCGTGGACAAGCGCTTGAATTGGTCGCTGGTGACAAGCTGCCGTGGAATACGAAAATAGCTGAATTGACCGCTTTCGTCACCATAGTAATAATCAAATGTCGGTGCCATACTCATAGCTGCTCACCTCCCAAAAATGCAAAAAGGCGTTGCCAATGACGGCAACGCCTTTTTCTTGATTTTTTTGCTGTAATTTGTCGAATATTGTATAATAATTATGTAAGTATCCGCAACTTTTCAAATAAAAATAGCGCCATTTCGACCCATTCTTCCTTCGTGCGCTGGTAGAATGAAAAAATATGATAGGATAGCGCACAATACATATCATACAGAGGTGAAAGAAATGTATAACGGCAATCCTTTGGTCATCTATTCCCGAAAATCTAAATTTACGGGCAAGGGGGAAAGCATAGAGAATCAAATTGAAATGTGCAAACAATATATCCGGGTGCAATACGGGGATGAGGCCGCAGACAACGCCTTGATCTACGAGGACGAAGGATTTTCTGGCGGCACGCTGGAACGTCCAAAATTCAAAAAGATGATGGCAGACGCAAAAGAAAAGTGTTTTCGGGCAATCGTTGTTTACCGTCTTGACCGTATTAGCCGCAACATCGGGGATTTTGCCAAACTGATTGAACAGTTAAATAGAATGAAGATTGATTTCATTTCTATAAAAGAACAGTTTGATACATCCTCGCCTATGGGCCGGGCCATGATGTATATATCCTCTGTTTTTTCCCAGTTAGAACGAGAGACCATAGCTGAACGCATTCGAGATAATATGCACGAACTTTCCAAAACTGGCCGCTGGCTCGGCGGAACAACACCCACAGGGTATGCTTCGGAAAGCATTTCCCATGTGACGATTGATGGAAAAACAAGAAAAGCCTGCAAGTTAAAAATCATTCCCGACGAGATTGGCATGGTCAAGATGATTTTTGACAAATTTATTGAGACCGCTTCACTCACAAAGACGGAGACGTATTTACTGCAACACGGGTACAAGACGAAAAAGGGGAAAGATTTTACCCGTTTTGCCATTCGTGCGATATTGACAAATCCAGTCTACATGATAGCGGACGAAGCTGCCTATGAGTTTTTGACCCAAAATGAGGTGGACCTGTTTTCGGACAAAAGTGAGTTTGATGGCACACACGGTATCATGGCTTACAACCGCACCAATCAGCAACCGGGCAAGGCGACCCAAATTAAGCCGATGGAGGAATGGATCGTATCAATTGGCAAGCATGAGGGGATTATTACGGGATCAGATTGGGTCAAGATACAAAGGGTGCTGGAGCAAAACAAGTCCAAGAGTTACCGGACGCCCCGGAGCCATGTAGCACTCCTATCTGGTCTTTTGATATGTGGTAATTGCGGAAACTTCATGCGTCCCAAGCTGACCCATAGATACAACGTAAAGGGTGAAATGATATACACCTATATGTGTTCTATGAAAGAGCGGAGCCGTCGTCATGTCTGCGATATAAAAACCTGCAACGGCAACATTTTAGATGCGGATGTAATCGAGCAAGTCAAGCTGTTGAGTAAAACGGACTCTGATCTTGTACGCCAAATTGAGCAGAGCAAGCGGGTTTTAACAGGCAACCGTGAAAGCTATGACGAGCAAATTTCTACATTAGAGGCTCAAATAGCCGAAAACGAGGGGGAGATCAGAGGACTTGTTTTCTCTTTGGGCAAAGCTTCTGGCACTCCTGCTGAGAACTACATTATGCAACAGATTGACGAGTTGCACGACAAAGGTGAAAAACTAAAACGGCATTTGGCAGAGCTAAAAGAGCTGACCGCCAGCCATACTCTTGCGGATATTGAATTTGACTTGCTGACGCAAATGCTGGCCTCATTCAAGGACAGAGTGGATGAAATGTCCATAGAGGAAAAGAGGGCCGCCCTCCGGGTGTTCGTCAAGGAAGTCATTTGGGACGGTGAAAATGTCCACTTAGTTTTGTTTGGCTCGGATTACAAATATGAGTTCCCGGAAACGCCTGTTGGAATAGGTAATAAACTGGCGCTATCTGACGAACAAGAAAATTTTGAGGGAACAGCAGAAAGGTGGAATGTGGAGCCGTTAGGTGAGGGTAGCAAACGAAATTTTGATGCATTTTCGCTCCCAGCGGAAGCTTCAGGGGGAGGTCTCACTCTCCGATACCTTGGACGCTGAAGGGGAGGGCAACTCCCTCTCCCTTATGGACGTTTTGAAGGTGGATGACAATATGCTGGAGGATCTCTCCGCCAAGGATGCGGGCCGGGCAGTGAGAGCCAGTGTGGAGGAATGTTTGGATGACCGGGAAAAGCTGGTCATCACCCTGCGCTACGGTCTCGGCGGAGAAGCGCCTCTTACCCAACGGGAGATCGCCCAGCAGTGCGGCATTTCCCGCTCTTACGTCTCCCGCATCGAGAAAAAAGCCCTGGAAAAACTGCGGGAACGGTTAGACAAGGAGATCAACTGAAAAGGAGCGGCCCGTTTTCACAGGCCGCTCCTCACTTTTAAACTTCCTTGGCGCTGTTTTTCACCATCTCTACCAGCCATTTCCGGAACATGGGGGTGTCGATCTCCAGAGCCACCGACACGTTGGGTGCCTTCCCTGTCTGCTTCCGGCGGTCCACAAAGGTGTGACCATAGGAATAGGTCCCCCGACACTCTACATCCACAAAGCAGTCTTCGCACTTCAGGCACTGAGGAAAGACGGCGGAGGCCAGAGCCAGGGCGTCATGCATGAGGGCCGCTTCGCTTCCCGTTTTCCGCCGGTGGAACATGAACTCCAGCAGATGGGTCACCACCCGGCCAGCCGGGGTGTCCACATTGTGGAGCTCTGCCGCGTCCTCCTCGATCATGGCCGCCTTCTCTGTGACATCCAGGCCCACCATGGTCATGGGGATCCCGCTTCGCAGCACCACATGGGCGGCCTCCGGGTCCACCCAGATGTTAAACTCCGCCGTGGGGGTCACGTTGCCCCCACGGGCGGCTCCCCCCATGAACCAGATATGCTTGATGAGACCGGGCAGATCCTCGTGCTGCAAAAGAGCGATGGCGATATTGGTCATGGGGCCGATCACCAGAAGCTCCAGCTCCCCCTTCTCCTCCACCGCCATCTCATAGATGAGCTCGGAGGCGATACGCTTGGCAAACTCCCGCTTGGCAACGGGAAGCTCCAGATCTCCCAGGCCGGTGGAGCCGTGGACGCCGCTGGCGTTGCCCTCCTCCACAAAGGGGCCGATGATGGGCTTTACCGCCCCCTTGGCCACCGGAATGTCCTTGCCCAGATACTCCACCAGATTCAAATTGTTCCAGCTGGTGTACTTGTGGGGCACATTGCCGTTGACGGAGGTAATTGCCTTCACCCGGATTTCCGGGCAATAGAGAGCAGCCACAATGGCGATGGCGTCATCGGTCCCCGTGTCGCAGTCGATAATAAAAGGTCTTTTGGTCATAATGCGCCTCCAAACTATAGTAATCGGGTCTGTTGATCTGTGCAAGAGGCTGAACGTTCGGTCTCTTTCCCTACGACTTGGGCCGGTCTTGGGCCGAATAGCACCCCTGCGCTCACCCTCCCTCCAATCCAAGCCCCCTCACAGCCTCTTGCTCCGCTCTTTTCTCAGGTCAAGGACAAAGCAACCTCCATCATCTGGGTGAAGGCAGTTTGGCGCTCCTCAGCGGTGGTGACCTCGTCAGGGCCGTCGGAGATGGTCAGGATGCACAGAGCGTTGGCGCCGCCGGCGGCAGCGTTGGTGTAGAGGGCGGCGGACTCCATCTCCACCGCCAGGACCCCCATTTGGGGCCAGGTCTTGCCGTGAGGCAGCTCCACCCCATAGAAGACGTCGGAAGAGAGGACATTACCCACATGGTACTTGTAGCCCAGAGCCTTGGCGCTTGCCACCGCCTTCTCCAGCAGTTCGAAGCTGCAGATAGGGGCAAAGGTACCGGGAAGGCCCTGCATCTCGACATACCTGCTGGTGGTGCAGGCTCCCATGCCAAAGACCATCTCCTTCACATGGACATGGGGCTGCATGGTGCCGGCGGTGCCAATGCGGATCAGGTTTTTGCAGCCGTAGCCGTTGATAAGCTCATAGCTGTAAATACCCATGGAGGCGCAGCCCATGCCGGTACCCATGACGGAGACAGGCTTTCCCTTGTAGGTGCCGGTATAGCCGAACATATTCCGGGTGGCGTTGAACTGCTTTACATTCTCCATGTAAGTATCCGCGATGAACTTGGCCCGCAGAGGATCGCCGGGCAGCAGGATGGTCTCCGCGATCTCGCCCACCTGGGCCTGGATATGGGGGGTCGGAATAACAAGTTTTGGCATAAATAAGGACTCCTTTCTTGATTCCAGCAATTTTTTATTCCGCCTTCACGACCAGGGGAAGCAGCTTTTTATTCACTACGTCCACAAGGCCAATGTCGGTACATTTGATCTCCGGCGATACCGCCAGCGCCATCAGGGTGAGGAAGGTCATGGGATGCTCGTGGACAAGGGAGAGCTTTTCCACCGCGGCAAAAAAATCCTCAAACTCCTGCCGCAGCGTCTCCACCGGCTCCTCGCTGAGAAGCCCCGCCACAGGCAGGGACACCTGGCTGACCACCTTACCGTCCTGAACGGCGCAGAGACCGCCGCCCATCTCCGCAAGGTGATTGCCCGCCAAAGCCATGTCCTCGTCGCAGCTTCCGTAAATGGTCAGGTTATGGCTGTCGTGGGCGTAAGTGGTGGCGATGGCTCCATGAAACTCAGGAAAACCGCTGATAAGGCCCAGGGCGATCTTCTTCTCCGGAGCCTTCTCCTCCCCCTTGCCGTGGCGGTAGATCACCGCCATCTTCATAAGCTCTTGGGTATCCAGAACACCGTTCTTTACCGGCACCCACTTCTCCGCCTTCTCCGTCCGGGTGTTGACCTGGCCGCAGCCGATGGTGTTTACCAGAGCTTTGGAGGCCCCCGCCTCCGTTCGGATGACAAAATCCTCCGCCGTCAGGGACGGCACATGAACAGAAGTATAAAAATGCTTTGGGAACGTGTAGTCAGGGATCTGCGCGATGCATTTTCCGTCCTTAACTGCCACCCTGCCGTCGGAGAGGACCAGACTGGGCCTCATCTCCTCCAGCTTGTCCAGCAGCAGGATATCCGCCTTGTAGCCGGGGGACACCGCGCCCCTATCATAGAGCCGCAGCCGGTCGGCGGCGTTGAGGGTGGCGTAGCGCACCGCCCGGATGGGGTCGAGCCCCAGAGAGATGGCCTCCCGCAGATTGGCGTTCAAATGGCCGTTCCGAACCAGCTCAATAAAAGGTACGTCGTCAGTGATGAGCATAATGCGGTCCTGCATGGGGTAGCCTTCCAGAAACTCCATCAGCTCCGCCGACAGGAAGGTCCGCTGGACCTGGATGGCAAAACCGGTCTCCAGCTTCTCTCTTGCATAGGGGATACTGGTATCCGTATGGTCGGCGTCCGCTCCCGTGGTGCGGAAGGCCTGGAGCCGCCGGCCTGACAGCCGGGTCACATGGGCGTCCATAAGAACTCCCTGCGTACGGGCTGTCTCCACCACTGAAAGGATGTCCTCCTCTCCGTCAGCCACCCCGTTGAAGTCCATCACTTCCCCCATACCGTAAATATGGGGAAGGTCCAGCATCTCGGCCATCTCTTTGGCCCCCACCGAGGCCCCTGTGGTCTCCAGCCCGGGGGCCGAGGGGATGGTGGAGGGGGCCAGCATATACACATGGAGGGGGGAACCGGCCGCCGCCTCGGAGAGCGCTTTTACTCCCTCCACCCCAAAAACATTGCCGATCTCATGGGGATCGGCGGCCACGGTGGTGGTGCCGCAGGCGAGGGCCAGCTCCGCGAACCGGGCAGGGACCATCATGCTGCTTTCGATGTGCATATGGGCGTCGATGAGCCCCGGAATGGCATAGCGGCCCTGGCCGTCGAGCTCCTCCCTGGCCGTGTGGGGAAAATCCATCTTGCCCACATAGGCGATGGTGTCGCCGCAAATGGCGATATCCCCCTCCTGAAGGGCAAGGGAAAAGACATTGATGATCCTCACGTTCCGAATAATCAGGTCAAATGGCTTTTTGCCGTTGATGGCGTCAATGCAGTCTCTTGCCACAATTTTCTCCTCCCACTGCCCCTCCGGCATAGTGATTGCTACCAATAGCTTACCATTGCAAAGGCCCTTTTGTCAATCAGAGGGACGCCGATTTCTCTTTTTCTCCCTTTTACCGAAAAGGGGCGGCCTCAGTAAGGCCGCCCCTTCTCCGCTTCCCTTCAAAATCCCATGTCGTCGGACAGGTTCTCCATCACCTGACCCATGGTCTTCATGGCCTTGCCCGCTGCTTTCTTCATATTGGTTTTCTTCCGGGGTGCCATCACCATCCCCAGAGCCGCGCCGGCCATCACGCCCATGGTCATGCCTTTTGCAAACTCATGCTCCTTCATCTGTTCTCTCCCCTTTCCACCTTTGTCTTTTTTGGGTTTCAAACTCCCGGTGTTAGTATGACCCTATTTCGCAAAAATAAATGGAACCACCCGTTGCGAAAATTTTCTCCATCCGATATAATAAAAGGGAATTTTGTTCCCTGTTATTTTCCGGAAAGGAAGACGCTTATGTCCTTTGATCATCTGCAAAAATCCATCAAAACGAAAAAATGCCCTCTGGCGGTCTGTCTGGGGGCTGCGGTGAGCCAGATCCCTCCCCACCTTCTCCATGCCTCCTTTGAGACCTGCGGTGAGACCCTGGAGGGGGCCGCCCAGGCCCTTCTTCAATTCGACCGGGCTCTCATAGACGCCCTTCAGGACACCGTGCCCGCCGTCCTGGTGCGGGTCCCTCACTATGAAACCCTTGGTTGGCAAGGGATCCGGGCCATGGAGGAGACCATTCGCTACGCCAGGGGAAAAGGGCTATTCGTCATCGCCGATGTCCAATCGGGGGACACCGCTGCCGCTCATGCCTATCTGGGCAAGGTTCAGGTAGGCGGCACTGCTCTCCCCATTTTCGACGCCGACTGCGTCACCCTAAACGGCTATCCGGGCTCTGACACCATTCTTCCCTTTTTGGAGCTTTGTCGCGAAGCGGACAAGTGCTTTTTCCTGCTGGTCCGCAGCCCCAACCCCAGCGCCGGGGAGATCCAGGATCTGATGGCCGGGGACCGGGTGGTCTACCAGGCTATGGGAGACCTTCTCCAGCGGCTGGACCGGGAGGCTCCGGGAACCACGGGCTATGGTCGGGCGGGAGCTATGGTAGGCCTGCCCTATCCCTCTGACCTGCGCGCCCTTCGGAAGCGGTTGGAGCACGCCTTCCTCCTTGTGACCAACTATGGCCAAGACCTCGCCGCCGAGGATGCCCGCTTTGCCTTCGACCAATATGGCCGGGGTGCTCTGCTCAGCGACGGCGGTGCCTGCATGAAGACCTGGCAAGTATCCGGGAGCGACGGCACGGACTTCCCCGAAACCGCCCGGACTGCCGCCCAAGCCCTTCGTGACAACATCAAGCAGTATGTCACTTTTCTGTAAGGAGATTCCATATGATATGCCCTTTTTGCCGTAGTGAGATGCTCCCCGGCGGGCTACATCTGACCACGCGCCCCTCCACCCAGACCCCATCCATTGGGTCCCCTTGAATGAAAGCACCGGGAAATATGCCGCCTGGGGCAGTCGAAAGGCCCGTACCATGATTGGCTCCCTGGACGAGAAAGCCTCTGGCAGAGGCCTTGAAAAGCAGCTTTTCTCTGTCTTTCCAGATGCTGAGGGCTGGTACTGCCCCGCCTGCAAAAAGGCCATCGGCATCTTCATAGATGTGGAGACCGCTGTTTTTTCTGATTCCGACCCACGGGACACCTTATGGCCTCTACGCCGAAGAAAAGAGGACGCTGACTGATCCGTCTAATGCCAAACCGATTCTGAAAGAGAGAAGGATTTCCAGCCATGACCCGAGTTTATCTCATCCGCCATGCCCAGTCCGAGGGCAACCTGTTCGCCCGCTCCCAGGGCTGCTACAACGCCCCCGTCTCCCCAAGGGGGATGGAGCAGATTGCCGTCCTGGAAAAGCGTTTTCTCACCATTCCCGTGGACGCTGTTTACGCCAGCGACCTTATCCGCACTCAGATCACCGCCCAGGCAGTGGCCGGCCCCAAGGGTCTGCCTGTTCAGATCGAGCCCCAATTCCGGGAACTGAACATGGGATTTTTGGAAAACCTCCCTGTTGGGGAGTTTTTTTGCCATCCCTCGGGCCAAGGGGAGGCCTTCCATAACTTCAGCCGCCAGTGGGCTCCTGAAGGCGGAGAGACCTTCCAGCAGGTGGCTGACCGTTCCCTATCGGCCTTCTTCCGCATCGCCAACCGTCATCCGGGCGAGACGGTGTGCATTTTCACCCACGGCACCCTCCTCCACTGCCTCCAGTCTGCCCTGCGTGGGAAGCATCCCGAAAACTACCACGAGGGGGAGGGCTGTGAAAATACCGGTGTCTCCTGCTACGAGGTGGACGGCGGCAAGTTCCGCATCCTTTTTGAAAATGACGCCTCCCATCTCCCTTATGAGTTGACCCATCAAAGCGAGCGCCGTGTACTCGCTCCTGACGGCAAGTTCCACTTTCCCTTCTTCCGGCCCATGACTCTCGATACGGAAACTGCCGCCTCCGAATATCTGGAGGCCCGGAAAGACGCCTGGATAGAGCTATATGGCTCCCTTCTGGATTTTGATGGCGAGGGGTACCTTTCCGAAGCCCGGGATGAGGCGGCTTGGGATCCCAGAGCTCTGACCCGGATCCTCTACAAGGAGGAAAGCGTAGGCATACTTCAGCTTGCTACCCTTAAGGGCGCTCAGGAGGGCATCGGCCACATCCCCTTTCTCTACCTGAAACCCGGTTGGCGCAGTAAAGGACTGGGGCGGCAGGCTTTGGGCCAGGCTCTTTATACATATCGTGATATGGGCCGCAAGTGTCTCCAGCTTCAGTGTGCGCCGGAAAATACCGGAGCCCAGCGCTTCTACCGGCGGTATGGGTTTGTCTCCGTAGGGGAGGTTCCGGGGGTAAAGGGTTTTCTGGATCTGCTTCAGCGGGACATTTGACCCTTCTCCTTTCGGTTACTTTATTTTTCTGATAATTCTCCAAATTCTCCCCAAATATTCTCCTTTTTTTGTAAGAAATGTAAATCTTTTTTCTGCAGGCACTTTTCTCATTTACGTATTCTTTTCAATCGTATTATAATGTTTATGTAAGAATGCTGTGTGTTTGAATCGAATATAGGAGGATACGAGCTTGGAGTTTGAAAATGTCATTTCCATGCTGGGTGCCATCGCGCTGTTCCTTTTCGGCATGTCTATTATGACTGACGGCCTGGCCCAGCTTTCCAGCGGTCGGCTGGAAAGCATTTTGGAGCGTCTGACCGACAACGTGTTTAAAGGGATCGTCCTGGGCGCTTTCGTCACTGCCCTCATTCATTCTTCTGCCACCACCACCGTCATGTGCGTGGGCTTTGTCAACGCCGGTGTGATGAAGCTGGAACAGACTGTGGGCATCATCATGGGCGCCAATATCGGCACCACCGTCACCGCCCAGATCCTCCGCCTGGCCAGCATCTCGGGCGAAAACCCCATTCTGGCCATGCTTCAGCCCTCCATTTTGGGCCCTGTGATGGCTGTCATCGGCATCGTTTTCTATATGTTCCTCTCCAGAAAAAACATCGGCCAGATCTTTCTGGGCACCGGCATTTTGTTTATTGGCATGAACACCATGACCACCGCCGTCATGCCTTTGCAGAATGAGCCCTGGCTTGCCGACCTTTTCACCGCTTTCTCCAACCCCATTCTGGGCATGGCGGTGGGCGCTCTTATCACCGCGCTTCTCCAAAGCTCCACCGCCTTTACCGGTATTCTCCAGGCTCTTTCCACCACCGGAGCCATCCATTTCAACACCGCCATCCCCCTCATTATGGGTCAGAATATCGGTACCACCCTCACCGCTCTACTGTCCAGTACGGGAGCCAATAAGAATGCCAAGCGTACCGCCCTCATCCACTTTTTCTTTAACGTGGTGGGTTCGGTGTTCTTTCTGTTCATCTTGTATGCCGGCAACGCCATTTTCCGCTTTTCCTTCTGGAATGGGACCATGGACATGGGCAGCGTCGCCAATTTCCATCTGGTATTCAACCTGACCTGTACCGCTCTGTTTCTGCCCTTCCGCAAGCAGCTGGTAATGCTGGTAGAGAAACTGGTCCCCGGCGAAGCACAGCAGCAGGACGACGACGCTGTCCTGGACGAGCGCTTCCTTTCCTCACCCTCCATAGCCCTGGAACGGGCCCACGAGGCAGTCATTCTCATGGGCGACTATGCTCTGGAAAATTACCGCCTGGCCGTGGAGATGCTCCGGGATTATGACGACCGGAAGCTGGAACGGCTCAACCAAACCGAAACAGCCTTGGACCACATGGAAAATGCTTTGGACAATTACCTGGTTCTACTTACCAACCGGGCCCTCTCCCCCGCTGAGAGCTCTCATGTCTCTGAGCTGCTCCACACTCTTTCCAACTTCGAGCGTATCGGCGACTATGCCGTCAACATAGCCGAATGTGCCGCCGCCCTCAACGAGAAGGGGCTCAGCTTTTCCGCCATTGCCGATCAGGAGCTGGACGCCATCACCGGCGCTGTGGATGAAGCGTTGGAGAACGCCCTCACCTGTTACCGGGACCGGTCCTTTGAAGAAGCGCTTCAGGTAGAGCCGTTGGAAGAGGTGGTGGACCTTCTCCGGGACGAGCTGAAAGACCGCCACATCGAGCGACTGAAAAAGGGTGAATGCACCATTGAACTTGGCTCTCAGTTTCTGGAGCTTCTTATCAATTTGGAGCGCATCTCCGACCATTGTTCCAATGTGGCTTTGACCATTCTCCGCCAGACTGCCCCCTTGGGAGACCTGGTTCGTACGGATACCCACGCCTACACCCATGAGCTGCATCACGCCAAGAACCAGGCCTTTGAGGACATGTTCGCCGCCAACCGGGCAAAATACTATGAGCCTCTCCGTGAGGCTTGGGAAAAGGAAGAAAACACTCCACCCGAAGCCTGAACAAAGGATTTGCAAAAAAATCCCGGACACAAAAGTGTCCGGGATTTTTTCAGTTGTCCTCCTCGATGGGCAATGGCTGGGGCGGCTTGGGGTCCATCTGATCAATCTGTTCCTTGATGATCTTCAGCGCCTCATCCTGGACCACCAGCTCGCCGGACAGGCCCTCCAGGCTTTGGCCTGCCCGCTCCAACTCCCGGATGGCATGGACCAGAGTGGCGTCCATATCGCTGCGGAGTCGGTGATAGGCAGCCTGAAGCTGGGCCGACCAGTCCACCAGCTCCTGCTGGTGCTTCTTCGCCTTCTGCCGTCCCTCTTCCTCGATGGCCTGAGCCCGTCCGTGGGCCTCCAGCTCGATGCTAGCCGTGCGGTCCTTCACCGCCTCGTATGCTTTGGCAGCGGGACGGAGCTTTTCCGCCTCCTCCTGGAGGGCGGCCTCCTGCCGCTCCGCCGTCTCCTTCCCCGCCGTGGCGTCCGCCAAAGCGGCCTCCCGGTCGGCAAGGTCAGCGGCTAGGCGCTGGTTCTCCTCCTCCAAAAGCACCTGACGGCGCTCCATCTCGCCCTTTTCCTCCTCCAACCGGGCCTTGTCCGCCTTGACCCCGGCTAACTCCCGCTCAAGCTCTGCCGTTTTCTCCCGGTGCTCTTTGGCGCTGCGCTCCAGATAGCTGAGCACATCTTGCTTATGGAATCCGCCCAAGGCGGCGGTGCGGAACTGAAACTCATTCTCATTCATGGAGGGACCCTCCCTGTTCTTTCTGAATGATTTATTTTATCACACCCCCGCCCTTTCGTCAATTCACGACGGAAAATGGGGAAAAGAAATTTTTTCTATTTTTGGGGAAAATCCGGGAACTTTTTACCTTTCTCAAACGTCTATATAGTAGGAACTTTTTGAAGAAGGAGTGCTTTTCATGAAACAGCCCCCCATCCTCTCCCTCCTTTTGGCCCTCTCCATCCTCACCGGCTGCGCGGCCGCAGGGGCCAGCACCCCCATCCAGCCCGTCTCTCCCCCCTCCCCCGCGCCCTCTCTGGCCCCGGTGGGGCAGGCGGTCTGTTTCTCCGAGGGGCTGGGTGACGCATACAACGACTATGCCCTCCGCCTTTTCCGCTCCAGCCGGAGCGAGGGAAAAAACACCCTTCTCTCCCCCCTCTCCCTCACCCTGGCCCTGGGCATGACCGCCAACGGCGCCCAGGGGGACACCCTGGAGGCCTTCGAGGGTCTCTTCGGCATGAGCCGCGACACCCTCAACAGCCTTTGCCTCCGCTTCCTCTCCGACTACAGCCAACTGGAAGGCTCCACCCGATCCACCCTGGTGAACAGCCTCTGGGCCGACCCGGATATCGCCCTTCTGGACGAGTTTGTCCTGCGCTGCACCGATACCTATAACGCCCAGCTCTTCCACATGGACCTCCAGGACCCCGCCACCGTAGACCTGGTGAACCAGTGGGCCCGAGAGATGACCAACGGCCTTATCCCCTCGGTGGTGGATGAATTCGATCCCGATGCGGTGCTGGCCCTTATCAACGCCGTCTACCTGAAAAACGCCTTCGCCCGGCCCTTTGAGGAGCCCCATTCCGACTGGGAGATGGACTTCACCACCGCTGACGGCACGATATCCCATCCCAAGGGAATGTGCAACGGCACCCGGCAGGAATCCTATATTGAAGCGGACAACGGACGGGGTGTGGTCCTTCCCTACGATGACGGCCGACTGGGCCTTCTTCTCATGCTCCCGGAGGAGGGTCTCTCCCTCACCGACTACCTAGCAGGCTGGAACGGCTCCACCATCCCGGACCTTCTCTCCGCCCAAAGGGATACCAAAGTCCGGCTCACCATGCCGAAATTCAAGGTGGAGTGGTCCGCCTCCCTGGCAAGCACCCTCTCCGCTTTAGGGCTGGAGGCCGCCTTTGACCCGGACCGGGCCGACTTCTCCCCCATGGGCACCTTTGAAGATCCGAACACTACTCTCTACATCGGCGATGTGATCCACAAGACCGCCTTTGAGGTCAACGAGAAGGGCACCGAGGCCGCCGCCGTCACCGCCGTCATCATGGAGAAGGCCACCGCCGTCATGCCCATTGACGAGCCCGTCCTCCTCACCCTGGACCGCCCCTTTGTCTACGCCATCATAGATCTGGAGCTGGATACCCCCCTCTTCCTGGGCACCCTGGAAAACTGCAACTGACCCCAAAAGTCATGCCCCCCCTAAGAGGGGTGGCATGAGAAGCGGCCTATAAGGCCTTAATGAAAGCCAGCGCCTAAAAGACGCTGGCTTTCGCTTCGCTCAAGCCACAGTGGTATGACTACCTGCTCCCCTTGAAAGGGTCTTGGTATTCCCTCCTGCTTAAGCTATCTTCCATCTGGTCATGTTTGTCCTGCTCTCGGATGTATTTCTGAACTGTCGATGTGTCGATTCCTACCGTACTCACATAATACCCCGTCGCCCAGAAATTTCGATTCCCAAACTTGTACTTCAAATTTGCATGCCGTTCAAAGATCATCATTGCACTTTTTCCTTTTAGATATCCCATAATCTGTGAAATACTGTATTTAGGTGGTACACTTATCAACAGATGCACATGGTCCGGCATCATGTTCCCCTCTATTATTTCTATCCCTTTCCACTTACACAAATCCTTTATTATTTGCTGGATATCTTTCCGCAGCTCTTTGTATATGATTTTTCTCCGATACTTTGATGTAAAGACGATGTGATACTTGCATACCCATTTCGTGTGTGCTAAACTGTTTGCCATAAAGCGACTTCCTTCCTGTTTTCTTTGGTGGCTTGAACACTCACCATTCTACCACACTTATGCTTTAATCCCACCCGCACAGCGGACGGTTGTTGACCCCGCCACGAAGTGGCGGGGTCTGTTGCTAAAGCGCTAAAGCAAAAAAGGACCTCAGCCAAATTGGCTGAGGTCCTTTTGGCAAACAGTGGCTCCCCAACGAGCCGGAAGCTATAACACTTTTTTGACCATCACTACCCTGTCGTCCCGGTAGTCGATCTCAAATCCATTTTTCAAAAACAGTTTGTATGAGGGGTTATCTGCCGCAATGTCATCATACAGCACTGAAATGCCATGTTCCTTCGCTGCGGCACAAAGCAGGCAAATACCGGCTGAGCCAAATCCTCTGTTCCTGTATTTTGCCATGACGATCACATCGCAAATATAAATGTTCCTTTCCTCATCATAGTAATAGGCAGCCTCTCCCACAAAAGCTTTCCTGACGTCATCATACAAATAACGATAATACCGTTGAGACCCGGGATCTTCAAGCCAGCGCTGATACCATTGCTCCCATTTTGTTTTGGGGAATGGAATGGTGCCTCCCCAAGCCCGGTTATAAGACATGGTCTCTTCATCCGCCATAAGTCTTTCTCTAAATTCCAGTTCATCTATCGTTGGTTTATATAAGACAAGCATTGTTCTTCGGCCTCCGTTCTGTCCCATTTATGGTATTGTAAAAAAATAAACTGAAAATTATTTTTTCGAAAGTTGTATGGAAACGCACCACATTTGGGGGTGAAATCACTATAATTAGGAGGGCTGTCACGCTCCGCGCCGTCCGGGTCACTCGCTCCACTTCCCTCCGACTCGGGCTGGTCTGCGGGCGGCACAGCCGCCCTACGCTCGCCCTCACTTCAGTCCAGTGTCGCTCGTTGTCCGGCGCTCCGCGTTTCTCTTAAGCGTTATAAACCGCCTTGATCCCCTTATAGGTCATATAGCAGTCCAGCTTGCCCGTGACCTCGAAGGGGGAGTGCATGGCCAGCACGGGCACGCCCGCGTCGATGGTGTCGATGTCCCGCTCGGCCATGAGGCTGGCGATGGTCCCGCCGCCGCCGGCGTCCACCTTGCCCAGCTCGCAGATCTGCCAGATGACCCCGGCGTCGTCCAGAGTCCGGCGGACAAAGCCCACCACCTCAGCGGAGGCGTCGGAGGAGCCGCCCTTACCCCGGGAGCCGGTGTACTTGCAGAAGCTCATGCCCTGGTTGACAAAGGAAGAGTTCCGGCGCTCAAAGACCTCGGGGAAGTTGGGGTCAAAGGCGGCGGACACGTCGGTGGACAGGCAGAAGGAATGCTCATAGCAGGCCTTCAGGGGCACCCGCTGAGCATCGCACAGATCGCTCATGAAGGTGTCGAAGGCGGCGCTCTTGGCGCCGGACACGCCGCCGGAGCCAACCTCTTCCTTATCGGTCAGCACGCACACGGCGGTGTGGGTCGGATGCTCGGTGTCCAGCAGAGCCGCCAGGGTGGCATAGGCGCACACCCGGTCATCCTGGCCGTAGCCGCCGATGAGGGAGCGGTCAAAGCCGATGTCCACAGCGTTGAAGGCGGGCACCACCTCCAGCTCGGCAGAGATGAAGTCGGCCTCCACAATGCCGTACTTCTGGTTGAGGATGTCCAGGATAGCCAGCTTCACCCGCTCGCTGCCCTCGTCGTCCTTAAAGGGCCGGGAGCCCACCAGCAGGTTGAGCTGCTCGCCGGCAATGCCCTCGCTGAGGGGCTTCTTGTTCTGTTCGGCGCTCAGATGGGGCAGCAGGTCGGTGATGGTGAAGAGGGGATCGCCGGCCCCGGCGCCGATGGCCACCTTCACGCTGGTGCCGTCCTTCTTCACGATAACACCGTGGAGCTCCAGGGGGATGGACACCCACTGGTACTTCCGGATGCCGCCGTAGTAGTGGGTCTTCAGGTAGGCAAACTCGGTATCCTCATAGACGGGCTGGGGCTTCAGGTCCAGCCGGGGGGAGTCGATGTGGGCCCCGCCGAAGGATACACCGTCGGCCAAGCTCTTCTCGCCGATGACGGCCAGGGTGATGGACTTGCCCCGGTTCACCCGGTAGAACTTGTCCCCGGGCTTTACGGTCATACCCCGGGTGAAGGGCACAAAGCCCCGAATCTGGGCCAGGCGGACGCACTCGTCCACCACCTCACGCTCGGTCTTGCCCGCGTCCAGGAACTTCTTGTAGTCCTCGCAGTAGGCCTTCATGGCGGCCTCTTCCCCGGTGCTCAGGCGGTCATAGCCGTTCTTGCGCACGTCCAGCAGAGCCTCCCGGCGCAGCTGGCCCTGGGTCTTTTCCTTTTCTTCCATGGATGATACCTCCTTGTTTTTCATGGTTGCCCATAGCATACCACGAAAGTGTGAACTTTTCTATCCCTTGGGGAAAATTTTTCAAAAATTTCCCCTTGCCCTTCCCTTTTTATCACGTTTGAGCGGGGCAAAGTGTTGAAGCATTTTATTGCTTTTCCAGCCACGTTTCAAAAAGGGCCCTGGCCGCCCGCTCAAAGGCCTCCGGGCTCTCTCCCGCCCCGTTTTCCAGCACATAGTCGCTGTGGGAGCGAAAGAAGTCCTCCCCCTTCTGGGCCAAAGCCCGCCGCCGGGCGTAGGCTTCGTCGATGCCGTCCCGGGCCATGATGCGGCGGATGCGCTCTTCCAGGGGAGCCACCACGGACACCACCACGTCGCATTTCTCCCCCAGTCCGCTTTCGATGAGAGCGATGGCGTCGATGGCGGCTCCGGGCTTGCCCGCCCGGCGGGCTTCCTCCACCCGGCGGCAGACCTCCTCCACCACAAAGGGGTGGGTAATGGCGTTCAGCTCCTCCAGCCGGTCCGGGTATACCTTTCCCGCCAGAGCCTTCCGGTCTACCTGGTCCCTCTCGTCCAGGATATCTCCCCCGAAAGCGGCGGCAAGAGCCCCTTTCAGAGCCTCGTTCTCCCGCAGGAGCCGGTGGTAGACAGCGTCCGCGTCCAGCACCTCCACCCCCAGCGCCCGAAGTGCGTTCAGGGCCGTTGTCTTTCCCGCCCCCGTGGGGCCGGTGATGCCGATGACGGTCATAGCGTCCCCTCTTTCTCCGTCAGGTGAAAATGGTCCTTGACCTCCGGGCGGAAGAATAGATACAGGAATATGCCGGTATGGAAAAGGCCAACAGCCCCAACGACAGCCCCCTGAAACATATTCATCAGGTTAAAAGCCACATTGATCCAAAGAAACACCTGGACAATCCACCACACAGGCACTCTCCGGACAAAGAGCCCCACCAGCATGGCCAGCCAGTCAAAGGGGACCTTGATTCCCCCTTGCAGGAGCATCAGTTCCAAGACGATGAACGTTACCGTCCGGGCCGCGAAAACGCCCCCGTAGAAAGAGCTCCCCTGCTCCTCCCCCTCGTCACTCTCCGGGGCCCCAAATTTTTCCGGCTCCCCTCGGTGCGGGGAGGCCCGCCCCGTCAGCTCGTCCAGGGTGACTCCGTAAAGATCCGCCAAAGCCTTCAGGTTCTCCACCCCCGGCTCCGCCTGGCCGTTCTCCCACTTGGATACCGACTGTCGGGACACGAAAAGCCGCCCGGCTACCTCCTCCTGGGAAAGGCCGGCGTCCCGACGCAGGTCCTGCAATTTTTCGCTCAATGTCATGTTCCTCACCTCACAGACAGCTTAACGGACCTCGGGCCTTCTGTAAAGCACTTTCGCCGCAACCTCCGGTTGCAGCCCTTCTGTCCCAACGTTTTTTAGCGTTGGTTTACGTATTGGCGGCAACCTCCGCTTCGATGGCGTCCTCACACTCCGCCATGGCCCGAAGAGTCTTTTCCAGCAGCTCGTCCAGCTCCCAGCCCAACAGCTCCGCCCCCTGCTGAATGACCTCCCGGGAGCAGCCGGCGGCAAACTTCTTGTCCTTGTACTTCTTTTTCAGGCTCTTCAGCTCCATATCCTTGGTGGACTTGCTGGGCCGCATGAGAGCGGCGGCGCCGATGAGGCCGGTAAGCTCGTCGCAGGCAAAAAGCACCTTCTCCATCTCATGCTCAGGCTTCACCTCGGTCTGGGCCTTCCGGGTCATACCCCAGCCGTGGCTTACCACCGCATGGATGAACTCGGGGGTGAACCCGGCCCCGGCAAGCAGCTCCTCCGCCTTGACGCAGTGCTCCTCGGGCCACTTTTCAAAGTCCACGTCGTGCATGAGCCCCACGAGAGACCAGAACTCTTCCTCCTCCCCATGGCCCAGCTCCTTGGCGAACCAGCCCATAACGGCCTCAACGGTCAGGCCGTGGCGAATGTGAAAGGCCTCGGTGTTGTAGGTTTTCAGCAGCTTCAGCGCCTCTTCCCGGCCCACGCCGGCAGTCAACGTACTCATTGGGGTCATCCTTTCTTTTGCGAATATATGAGCCCCCTCTTACAGGGTCTCCTGCTCCTTCAACTTGTCCTCCACCAGCTCCCCCGCCAGAGTGAAGGCGGCCACCCGGCGTTTTGCCAGGGTGATCTGGGACTTGTACCGTACAGCATTCTCCTTGGCTTCAAAGGTTTTGACCACCTCTTTCAGCTTATGAACGGTAGAAGCGATCTGCTTTTTTGCTTCCAGCAGTTCTTCTTTCGTGTAGTCCATCCGTTTCTCCTTTCAGCAAAGCCCGAAGTGGGTCTCCAGCGCCGCCAGGGTTCCTTCGATGGTGCTCTCCTCGGTCCGCAGGTGGGTGAAAAAGCCGCTGTCCGCAAAGGCTTCACACCGTGACCGGCTGTTGGCCAGAGCCACACAAGCCCGGAAGTTCGCCATGGTCCCCTCCGGGTCAGGCCCCTCCAAGATCTGACGGTAGAGAAACTGCTTTTCCGCATCCGGCCGGTCAAAAAAACGCTCCACCGAGAGGCTTTGGGGGCTCAGCAGAATGGCCACATGGTCCCAGGAGGCAATTTTCTTCAGCCATTCCGGGGAGATGTTGGTATCCACAAAAATCTTTTTCCCGCTCTGGGAAAGCCGGAGAAGCTGCACGATCTCCAGCTGGGCCGCCTCCCGGGAACAGCCGTCCAGCCAGGCCACATAGTCCTCCGGAGACCGGGAGACAAACTCATGCCAGGAGCCCATGGTCTGAAAATAGCCCAGATTGGGCTGGCAGACCGGGTCGGTGGCCTCCATCAATGCATCGTGGTAATTTTCCCCGCACTCGATGCCGCCGTACTTTTCCGCCAGCAGCCGCACCATGGTGGACTTGCCGGCGTAGGCCGTCCCATTGAGGAAGTAGCAGTTTTTCAAAAGCTCCTTCAAAATATTGTCCGCGATTTCCATAGATATCCTTTCCCGTCAAAACATCCCTTACAGTTCAACGATATGGAACCCGGCGGCCTTGTTCAGCCGGTTGGTCACCGCCAGCCCGATGCCCTCGTCGCTGGGCGACTGGGCCCAGATATCGCTGACGTCCAGATGGTCAAAAGCCCGAAGGGCCTCAAAGATGTGCCGGGCCTGCTCTGCCTGGTCGGCGGCAGGGCCGATGGTCTCCACCGGGTGACCCTTGAAATAGCCCTTGAACTCGTCAAAGCAGATGACCCCGCTCTTCTCCCCCATCCGGGCCACGATGTACCCCGCCGTCATGTCCGGCTCCCCCTTCACCACGGTAACGGGAGCCTTGGGGGCATAATGGCGGTACTTCATGCCGGGGGCCTTGGGCTGCTCCCCGGGGGCCATGAGCCGCCGGACGGCCTCGTCCACCGCCACCTCTCCCAGCACCTCTTCCAGCTCTTCCAGGGTCACCCCGCCGGGGCGGAGGAGCCGCGGGGGCGTGACGGTCAGGTCGATGATGGTGGACTCCACCCCCACGGCGCAAGGGCCGCCGTCCAGGATGGCATCGATTTTCCCGTCCATATCCTCCAGCATGGCTTCCGCCGTGGTGGGACTGGGCCGGCCCGAGGCGTTCCCCGAGGGGGCCGCCACCGGCACATCGGCAAGGCCGATGACCGCCCGGGTCACGGCGCAGTCGGGGCAACGCATACCCACCGTGTCAAGGCCCGCCGTCACCACATCGGGGACAATGGGCTTCCGGGGCAATATCATGGTGAGGGGTCCCGGCCAGAACCGGTCCGCCAGCTCGTAGGCGGTGGCGGGAATATCCTCACAGTACCGCTCCAACCAGCTCTCGTCGGGGATATGAAGGATGAGGGGGTTGTCCTGGGGCCGTCCCTTGGCTTCAAAAATAGCCTTCACCGCATTGGGGTCAAGGCCGTTGGCCCCCAGGCCGTAAACCGTTTCCGTAGGGATGCCCAAAAGCCCCCCCTTGGCGATGATGGCCGCCCCTGCTTTCACATCGGCGGCAATCAGGTGTTTGGTTTCCATTTCGTTCACCTTGTTTTCAGTCAAAGATGCGGGTTTTGGTTCCCGCCAGCTCGATGGTGGTGTAGGGGTCAAAGCCCGCCCGCTGGAGGTATGCCTTCACCGCCATGATGCCGTACTTGGGGTTCTGCTTCTCGTCCTCCAGCTCCAGCTCCACAAAGCCGCTCTCGCCGCTCTGACCGGAGCCGATGAGCCATCCGTCGTCACCCAGTACGCCGTCCAGCTCGCCCCGCATATCCAAAAGGCTTTTCTTCTCGGGCAGTTTGGGAAAATCAATACGAAGCTCCATGGGTATTCCTTCTTTCCTCAGTCATTCGTGATCGGCGGCGGGCCGAGACGGCCGCCTTACAGTTCCGCTTCCAGCCGGGCCGCCTGGTCGGCGGTCATAAGCGCGTCGATAATTTCGTCGATGACGCCGTTCATCACGGCGTCCAGCTTGTAGAGGGTGAGGTTCACCCGGTGGTCGGTAAGGCGGCCCTGGGGGAAGTTGTAGGTGCGGATGCGCTCGTTCCGCATCCCGCTTCCCACCTGGCTCTTCCGGTTTTCAGCGTAGGCCCCCTCCACCTTCTCCCGCTCCTGCTCATAGAGCCGGGAGGCTAAGAGCCGCATGGCCTTCTCCCGGTTCTGGAACTGGCTGCGCTCCTGCTGACACTCCACCACCATACCCGTGGGCTTGTGGATGAGCCGCACCGCCGAGGAGGTCTTGTTGATGTGCTGGCCCCCGGCTCCCGAGGAGCGGAAAACCTGCATCTCCACGTCAGCGGGGTCGATCTTCACATCCACCTCCTCCATCTCGGGAAGGACGGCCACGGTAACGGTGGAGGTGTGGATGCGCCCCCCCGATTCCGTCTCAGGGACCCGCTGGACCCTGTGGACCCCGCTTTCAAACTTCAAGCGGCTGTACGCCCCGGCCCCCTGGATGGTGAAACAGATCTCCTTCAAACCGCCCAACTCGGTCTCGCTGACCGAGTCGGTCTCCACCTTCCAGCCCCGGCCCTCAGCGTACATAGAGTACATCCGGTAAAGGTCGGCGGCGAAGAGGGCGGCCTCCTCTCCTCCAACACCCGCCCGGATCTCCACGATGACGTTTTTGTTATCGTTGGGATCCTTGGGGAGAAGGAGAATTTTCAACTGGTTTTCCAGCTCGGGAAGGGCAGCTTTGGCCTCCGCAAACTCTTCCCGGGCCAGCTCTCCCAGGTCCGGGTCGGAGAAAAGACTCTGGCTCTCCTCCAACGTCTTTTGGGCCCGGAGGTAGGCCCGGTAAGCCTCCATCAGGGGCTGAAGCTCCTTCTGCTCCTGGTTCAGCTTGGCCGCCAGGGCGGGGTCCGCATAAGTGGCGTTGTCGGCAAGGCGGGCCTCCACCTCCTGATAGCGCAGTTCAATGGCTTTTAACTTGTCCAGCATGGGTGGAGCCTCCTTCCTGTTCAGCGGTCAAAGATAAAGGACTTCACCAGAGCCAACGGCTCCCGGAAAAACATTTGGACGGCGGAGGGTTTATGGCTCACCGGGGCGGCCAGGGTGGAGATATACTGGTCGTTGTAAACCTCGTCCGAAAGCCTGGCTATCCTGGCCCGGTCCCAAAGCATTTCGATCCGGGCCAGATGGAATCCGCTGGACACCAGGACCACATCATCGGTGAGGTTCCAGCCCTCCCCCGCCATCAGGTCCATGGTGTAGTTCACGTTCTGCCAGGTGTTCCGGGACCGGTCCTCCATATAGATGCTCTCCCCGTCCACCCCGTGTTCGGTAAGATAGTCATACATACACTGGGCCTCGGAGATGTGCTCGTCGTCCCCCTTGCCCCCGGCGACGATGATTTTCATGTCCGGATGGTCCTCCAGATAGGCAAGGGCAGTGTCCAGCCGATCTTGAAGCAAGATAGACGGCCCCCAGGGCTTTACCTGACAGCCGAAGATCACCATGGTCTGGGGCCGGCCCACAAGATTGGTGCCGTCATGGACAGCGATATAGATCTCCAACACTCCAAAGAGGATCATACCCAGGGCCAGCAATATTAACAGCAGCTTCCGCACCGGATGACCTCTCCGTCCTCCATAGCCGCTGCGGCCGTCCCATATCGGCTGATAGCTCATGTCTTCATCTCCTCCAGCTCGGCGGCCAGCTTCTCCCATTCGGTATAGAGGTGGGCGATCTCCTCCTCCAGCTCGTGCTGCTCCTCGTAGACCTTCTGGAGCTCCAGGTAGTTGTCCGCCACCTCTTCCGCCCGGAGGGTCAGCTCATACTGCCGCTCCTCCGCCTTGGCCACTGCCCGCTCGGCAGCCGCCACCTGCTTTTCCAGCTCCTTGGTGCCGCCGGGGCGCTTGGGCTTTTCCTTCTTGGGCTCCTCCTTGGGGGGCGGCGGCACCGCCCCCTTGGCAAAGGCCTTCTGCCGCTCCAAATACTCCAGATACTCCTGATAGGTCCCCTTAAAGTCGGTGATCTGCTTATTTTCCAGCATCCATACTCGCTGTGCAAACTCGTTGATGAAATAGCGGTCGTGGGAGACGAAGAGAAGGTTGCCCCCGTAGGCCCGCACCGCCTCCTCGATCCAGTCCCGGCTGTCCACGTCCAGGTGGTTGGTGGGCTCGTCCAGAATGAGCAGGTTGATTTTCTGGCTCATCAGCTCGCAGAGCTTCAGCCGGCTCTTCTCCCCGCCAGAGAGGGTGGAGACCTCCTTGAACACGTCCTCCCCCCGGAAGTTGAAGGCAGCCAAGCGGTCCCGGGCCTCCTGGGGCGTGCAGTTCAGGTCCCAGAGCAGGGTGTCCACCAGGTTCCGTTCCGGGTGGTCGAAGGTGACGAGCTGGGGCAGGTATCCGACCTTCACCGTGGGGCCGAAGCGGAGCTTCCCCCCCGTGGGGGAGAGCTCTCCCAGCAATATTTTCACGAAGGTGGACTTTCCGGTGCCGTTGTCCCCCAGAAGGGCGATGCGCTCCCCGCCGGCCACCTCCAGATTCACGTTCTCGAAGAGGGTGCGCTCATCGAAGGCCATGGCAAGGTCCTTCACGGTGAGAACCTCGTCTCCCCGGAACTCTTTGGATTCAAAGCCCATGGTCAGCTTCCGCTCTTTGGTGGGCTTGTCCACCGTCTGCATCTTTTCCATGCGCTTTTCCATGGAGAAGGCCCGCTTGTAGAGTGCGTCATTGCCCAGAAAGGCCCACAGCCGCAGCCTGGCTGCCGCCTCCTCCAGCTGAGCCACCTTGGCTTGCTCCTTCTCATACTGCTTTAATTGCTCCTGGAACCGGCGCTCCTTCTCCTCCACGTAGAAAGAGTAGTTGCCGGAGTAAAACTCCGCCTTGCCATTCTTGATCTCCACGCAGCGATTTACCACCTTGTCCAGGAACCAGCGGTCGTGGGAGATGGTGAGGACGGTGCCTTTATAATGGGAGAGATAGTCCTCCAGCCACTCGGTGGCGTGGAGGTCCAGGTGGTTGGTGGGCTCGTCCAGCAGCAGAATTTCCGTATCCCGCAGGAGGAGCCGGGCAAGGTTCACCCTTGTCTTCTCCCCGCCGGAGAGCTCGGTAAAAAGCTGCCCCCGCATGGCGGGCGGGATATCCAGGCCGTTGCAGACCTTGTTGAGGCTGATTTCCGTCTCGTAGCCACCCTGGCGCTCGAAAGCGGCGGTGAGGGCGTCGTAGCGCTGAAGGTCGCTCTTGGTGGCGTTTGCCATGTTCTCGGCCAGCCGGGTCATCTCCGCTTCCATGGTCCGGAGGTGGTCGAAGGCGGTGTTCAATACGTCCTCCACCGTATACCCCGCGGGGTAGGTGGGGATCTGGGAGATAAGGCCCACTCCCTTGCCGGAGGCGGTGCGGGCCTCCCCGTCATCGGGGCGGAGCTCCCCGGTGAGAAGCTTGAAGAGGGTGGTCTTGCCGGCGCCGTTCCGGCCCAGCAGGCCCACCCGCTCCCCCTGGTCCACCTGGAAGGTGAGACCGTCTAAAATTTTCCTGCCCACCTCAAACTCAATGGTGAGGTTGGTGACTTGAATGTCTATCATAATGTTTCCTCAAATTGAAATGTGCGTTTTACGCTTCCCCGGTGATGGTCTTCAGATAGTCGGTGATGACTTCAAATTCCATGCCCCGGGAGGCCTTCACCAGAATGGTGGTGCCAGGGCGAATCAGATCATGAAGGGTCAGCATGGCCCTCTCCTTGGTGTCAAAGTGGTAGCATTCGGGCACTTCGGAGCTGATGGCGGCATCATAGATGTCTTTGGCCAGCTCCCCCACCGCCACCAGGCAGTCCACGTGGCTGCGGCCCAGAAACTGTCCCACACCGGCGTGGAGCATGGGGGCCATGGCTCCTAACTCAAACATATCTCCCAAAACAGCCACCTTATACTCCCCGGTGTAGCCGTCCAGCACCTCAATGGCCGCCCGCATAGACTGGGGGTTGGCGTTGTAGCTGTCGTCCAGAATGGTGATATCATCCCCCCGGGGCAGAATGTTCATCCGCATCTTGGTGGGGGCAAAGTTGTGGACTCCGGCGGTGATCTCCTCCAGGGTCATGCCAAACTTCTCCCCCACGGCGGCGGCCATGAGGGTGGGGTAGATCATATGCTCCCCCAAGGCGGGGATATCCATGTGGCAGCTCCCCATGGGGGTGATGACCTCGCAGGAGGTCTGGCTGCGCCAGTCGCTTTCCAGCTCCCCGGCGTGATAGTCAAGGCCCATACCCCGGCCCACGTAGAGGATGGAGCCCGTCCACTTACTGTCCACCACGTCCCTGACCCGGGCCAGCAGTTCGTCATCCCCGTTGAGAATGGCGGTGCAGCCGGGGACGGCGTGGTTGAGGATGGACAGCTTCTCCCGGAGAGTAACTTCCCGGCTGCCGAAGTTTTCGATGTGGGCGTCGCCGATATTGGTGACGCAGACCACATCGGGCTGAGCGATGGCAGAGAGATAATCCATCTCCCCGGGGTGATTGATCCCCAGCTCCAAGACGGCGATCTGGTGCTCCCGACTGAGCCGCAGAAGGGTCAAGGGAAGGCCGATGTCGTTGTTGAAATTGCCCTCGGTCTTGAGGACGTTGAACTTCTCGCTGAGAACGGCGGCCACCATGTCCTTGGTTGTGGTTTTGCCCACGCTCCCTGTAATGGCTACCACCGGCACGTCAAAGCGGCTCTTGTACCACACCGCCAAGTCCCGGAGGGCCTTATGGGTGGAATCCACCTTGATATAAAACTTGCCGGGCAGGTAGCTCTCCCGCTCCCGCTGGGTGAAGCAGCCGGCGGCCCCCGCTTCCAGGGCCTGGTTGATATATGCGTGGCCGTCAAACCGCTCCCCCGTCAGAGGCAGGAACAAGGCCCCCTCCGAGATAGTGCGGCTGTCGGTCTCCACTTTGAACACGGTCTTGTCCAGGTCCTCAAAATCACCCAGCAGGCGGCCATGGACCGCTTCCAATAGCTCCCGTATCGTCAGGGCTTCCATACAGTCAGCCTCCTTACTGTTTTCTCTTCTCTTGAAGGGAGGAATCAATGATGTGCTGGCAAAGGGCGGGGTAATCCATGCCCACCGCCGCCGCCTCCTGTGGCAGGAGGCTGGTGGGAGTCATGCCGGGCAGAGTGTTGATCTCCAGGAACCAGAAAGTGCCCGCCTCATCCAAAATGAAGTCAGCCCGGGAGTAGACAGTAAGGCCCAGGGCGTTGAAGACGGTCACGGCCAGCTCCCCAACCTCCCGCTCCTGTTCGGGAGTGATAGGGGCAGGACAGACCTCCTCGGTGGCGCCGGGCTGGTACTTGTTCTCATAGTCGTAAAAGCCCTCCCGGGGGATGATCTCGATGGCAGGCAAAGCCTTGCCGTCCAGAATCCCCACGGTGAGCTCCCGGCCGGAGACGAACTGCTCCAGCACACAGCGTCCGCCGTGTTTGAGCCCCTCCAAAAGGGCGGCGCGCAAAGTCTTCTTATCCGGGGCAATGACCACGCCAATAGAGGAGCCCGAGTCCACCGGCTTCACCACGCAGGGCACTGGGGTCTTGCTGGTGAGGGAGTCCACGTCCTTCTCGGTGTAATGGGCGAAGCGCCACTCAGGAGTGGGCACCAGCTCCTTCATCAGCCGTTTCGTCAGGTCCTTGTCCATGGCCATGGCATTGCCCAGATAGCCCGCCCCAGTGTAAGGGATGCCCAAAAGGTCGAAGGCGGCCTGGACCCGGCCGTCCTCCCCGCACTGGCCGTGAAGGGCCAAAAACACGATGTCCGCACCCTGGCAGAGCTCCAGCACCCCGGGGCCGAAATCTCCCTTACCCGGCCATTGCCGCCGGGCCTTCACCTCCTGAAGGTCAGGCGCCTGCCGGTCCACCCGCTCCCAGCGGGTGGGAAATGCCGCTTCATAGAGGGCTTCCCCGGCAAGGCCGGGGTAGTCCTCCAGGCCGAAATACATATCCACAAGAGCCACGCTGTGGCCCAGGCTCCGCAAGGCCTGGGCGATTTTGGTCCCCGAGGACAGGGACACATTGCGCTCCGGGGACAGGCCCCCGGCCAAGACTATGATCTTCAAGGGAGATCCCTCCTAAAAAGCCATTCTAACGCTATTTTATGCTTGATTATAAATTATACCACAGGCCCGAAGGACCGTTGTGGTATATCAGTTCAATCAGGATAATAGCCGCTTTTCGGCTATTATACCACAAAAGGCAGACATTGACAAGGAATACCCGTTTTCCCTCCCTGAAAAAAAATACTTGCGTCCTCTTTTGCTTAGGATTATAATATTTGGGTGCCAAAGGCACTTTCGTTATTCGCCCTGGAAAAGGCAAACCCTTTGGGTTGCGAATCCCTGGGCTTGGAGGTAACGAATATGGTAAAAGCCATCGTAGGAGCCAACTGGGGCGACGAGGGAAAGGGTAAGATCACCGACATGCTGGCGGAGAAGTCCGATGTGGTCATCCGCTTCCAGGGCGGGGCAAACGCCGGTCACACCATCATCTGCGACTATGGCCGGTTCGCACTGCACCAGCTTCCCTCCGGCGTTTTCTATCCCCACACCACCAACATCATCGGCACCGGCGTTGCACTGGATGTCAGCAAGTTCATCGCCGAGCTGAAGAGCCTGGAGGAGGGCGGCGTTCCCACCCCCCACATTCTGGTGGATCAGCGTGCCCAGCTTCTCATGCCCTACCACGTGATGCAGGATACCTATGAGGAGGAGCGGCTTGCCGGCAAGGCCTTCGGCTCCACCAAGTCGGGCATCGCCCCCTTCTATTCCGACAAATACGCCAAGAACGGCATCCAGATCTGTGACCTCTATGATGAAAGCCGGCTTCTGGAACGGCTGGAGCAGATTTGTGAAGTGAAAAACGTGCTGTGGGAGCATCTTTACCACAAGGCTCCCCTGGACCCCAAGGCCCTCTTCGACAAGCTCCTGGAATACAAGGCCGCCTTGGCTCCCTATGTAGGCGACGGAGTCAGCTTTGTCCATAAGGCGCTGAAGGAAGGCAAGACCGTCCTCCTGGAGGGTCAGCTTGGCTCCATGAAGGATCCCAGCCTGGGCACCTGCCCCTTCACCACCTCCTCCCACACCCTGGCCGGCTTCGGCACCGTGGGCGGCGGGGTGCCCCCTACGGCCCTTGAGGACATTATCTGCGTGTCCAAAGCATACTCCTCCAACGTGGGCTCCGACACCGAGGCCTTTGTCAGCGAGCTGACGGGCGCTGAGGGAGACGAGCTGCGGCGGCGGGGCGGCGACAAGGGCGAGTTCGGCGCCACCACTGGCCGGCCCCGCCGGGTGGGCTGGTATGACGCCGTGGCCAGCCGCTATGGCTGCATGGTCCAGGGTGCCACTGAGGTGGCCCTCACCGCCATCGACTGCCTGGGCTATCTGGACGAGATCAAGGTCTGCGTGGGCTACGAGATCGACGGCAAGGTGACCCGTGACTTCCCCGTGCCTCCCCTTCTTCAGCGGGCCAAGGCGGTCTACGAGACCCTGCCGGGCTGGAAGCGGGACATCCGGGGCATCACCGAGTTTGACAAGCTGCCCAAGGAAGCCCAGAACTACGTAAAGTTCATCGAGAAGGAGATCGAGGTGCCCATCAAGATCGTCTCCACCGGCCCCAAGCGCCACGAGATCATCGACCTTCACTGAATCTTCCGGGAGCGCCCCGATGGGGCGCTCCTTTTTTGCCTTTCTCTTTACATTTTCCCACTTTTTCGTTATAATAGATATGTTGTGACGAATTTTTACAAAGGAGTGTTCTTTTTATGAGCCGTATGGTCGGAACTGTTTCCCGGGGCATCCGGGCCCCCATTATCCGTGAGGGGGACGACCTTACTGAAATCGTGACCCAATCCGTGCTGGAGGCTGCCCGGGCGGACGGCTTCACCGTCCGGGACAGGGATGTCATCGCCATGACCGAGGCCATTGTGGCCCGGGCCCAGGGCAATTACGCCACTGTGGACCAGATCGCCGCCGACGTGAAGGCCAAGCTGGGGGGCGGCACCGTGGGGGTCATCTTCCCCATCCTCTCCCGGAACCGCTTCGCCGTCTGCCTCCGGGGCATCGCCATGGGCTGCAAAAAGGTGATCTTACAGCTCTCCTACCCCTCCGACGAGGTGGGCAACCATCTCATTTCCCTGGACGTTCTGGACGAGAAGGGAGTGGACCCTTACCGGGACATGCTGACCCTGGAAAAGTACCGGGCCCTCTTTGGCTATGAGAAGCATCCTTTCACCGGGGTGGACTATGTGGAGTATTATGAGAACCTGATCCGGGAGACCGGGGCGGAGGTGGAGGTCATCTTTGCCAACGATCCCCGGGCGGTCCTCAGCTACACCAAGGATGTGCTCACCTGCGACATCCACACCCGTCAGCGTTCCAAGCGGCTTTTGAAAGCCGCCGGCGGCAATAGGGTCCTGGGGCTGGACGACATTCTCACCGAGAGTGTCAACGGCAGCGGCTACAATCCCTACGGCCTGCTGGGCTCCAACAAGGCCACCGAGGACAAGGTGAAGCTCTTTCCCCGGGATGCCCAGCCTCTGGTGGAGGCCATTCAGCAGAAGATGCTGGAAGAGACGGGCAAACATGTGGAGGTCATGGTCTACGGCGATGGGGCCTTCAAGGACCCTATGGGCCAGATCTGGGAGCTGGCCGATCCTGTGGTCTCCCCCGCCTACACCCCCGGGCTGGAGGGCACCCCCAACGAGCTGAAGCTGAAGTACCTGGCGGACAATGACTTCGGACATCTGTCCGGGGCAGAGCTCCGGGACGCCATCGCCGGGGCCATCCGGGAGAAGGACAAGGACCTGAAGGGCCAGATGGCCTCCGAGGGCACCACCCCCCGGCGGCTCACCGACCTCATTGGTTCCCTCTGCGACCTGACCTCCGGCAGCGGCGACAAGGGCACCCCCATCGTCTATATCCAGGGGTATTTTGACAACTATACCACGGAATAAACATCCGAAAAGGAGATGACCCGAATCGGGTCACCTCCTTTTTCCCTCCGGGGCTTCATCCCTTTGTCAGGTAGGAAAAGGCCATGTACATCAGCGTAATGATGCCCGCCGCAAAAAGGGCGGTCAGGGCGGCGCTGAGGGCGGCCACAAGGGCCTGGTAGGGCCGCTTGCCCCTCTCCACCGCTTTTTCCATCTCGTCCAGCCGTTTGCCCTCGGTGAAGGCCACGATCTCCTTGTAGGTATGGACGTCGTTGTCCTTTTTGAGCTTCTCCACCCGGAGAGCCACCGCCATGGCTACGGTAAAGAGGGGGCCCATCACCAGAAGGAAACCCAGGGTGTCAAGGGTTTTCAGTAGGGGCACCGGCAGGATCACCATGGCTAAAAACAGCACAGCCAGCAGGTTACCCCAACGGTTCATTTTTTGGATCTCTTCCCGGTCGATCGTCTCTTTCATGATCTCGATGTCTCCTTTGATAAGTTCGTCAAGGGAGAGGCCGAAAAGCTCGCTGAGGCGCAGCAGGCTTTGAAGGTCCGGGTAGGTTTTCCCCGTCTCCCAATTGGAGACGCTCTGCCGGGTGACGAAAATTTTTTCCGCCAGTTCCTCCTGGGAAAGGCCCAGCCGGGCCCTGTGCCTTTTGATCTGTCCGCCAAGTTCCATGCTTCTGCCTCCCTTGCAAGCCCATGGTAGCATCTGAGGAAAAATCTGTCTATCAAATGTATTTTACATCCCCACAATCCCTTCTGTCAACGAGGGTTGGGGGCAGGAGCCACAATCTGGCCATATTCGCAAAAATTACATGCCCTTTATAAGAGTACTCATAGAAAAAGAAAAGAGGTCTTTATCATGGCAGAAACGAAAAAAGGTATTGATGTTGAAAAGTTGGGAGAAAGCTTTGGCGGATTTGCAAATAATGCTGCCCAGGCTGTCTTAGGTGCCTCGCACAAGGTGGCCGACATCGCCACCATGTCAAGGGATGCCATTGTACAGGCTGTTGATCAAAACGAGAACGGTGAAATTGACATTGAAGACATTATTATTCTGGGCTTGCGAACTCCCGGTATTCAAATCAACAGAAGCGATTTTCTCCAGAAGGAGTTGTTTAGAAACTATCCTCAAGAGATTATTGATGATGCGATCGCTTACAGCCCGGCTCACGCACATATCCCACTTGAAGAGATCAATAAAATCGCTGATGAGGTCATTCAATTTGAACGCAACTGTGTGTCCGGCATTTCTGCCGCCCTTGGTGCTCCCGGCGGTTTTGCCATGGTCGCCACGATCCCGGCAGATATTGCTCAATATTACGGCTACATGCTGAGAGCCACGCAAAAACTGTTGTACTTATATGGCTTCCCTGAAATTGATACCACAGAAAAGAACCATCAATTTGATTCAGCGATGATGAATACCCTCATCATTTGCTTGGGCACCATGTATGGAGCCGCCGGTGCAAACAATGCCTTAAAAGCTATGGCTCATGCCCTGGCTAACGGTGTTGAGAAGAAATTGTTGAAAACCGCTCTTACAAAAGGCACTGTCTACCCCATTGTAAAACAAGTAGCTTCCTGGTTTGGAAAGAAGATGACCAAGGAAGTGTTCGCCGGATTCTTTAAAAAAGCCATTCCTGTTGTCGGCGGCGCCATCGGCGGCAGTATTACTTATATGACTTTCAAACCATGTTGCGACAAGCTGAAAGCCACTCTGCAGGATACCCTATTAAGCAATCCCGACCATTATATTGCCGACAAAGAAACCACCATTATTATCCATGCAATGCAAAAGGATGCCGATGAGCCTGAAGTAAAATAAGCAGGAGGTCATTCCATGAAACAAATCCGACCTTATCCCATCGTCACCATTACGGCCAAGGGGCGGCGGGCCATTGAAGGGGGGCATCCCTGGGTCTATGAGGGGGAGATCGTCTCCTGTCCGGGGGATGCCGCCAACGGGTCCATCGTGGACGTGGTGGACCAGAAGGGGGCCTGGCTGGGAGCTGGGCTTTTGAGCCTTCACTCCCTCATCCGGGTGCGGCTTTTGTCCCGGAACCCCAACGACAGCTTTGACGAAAACTTTTGGCTCCGCAGGTTCCAATACGCCTGGGCCTACCGGAAGAGCGTGCTGGAGCCCCAGGACCTTTCCGCCTGCCGGGTGGTCTTCGGGGAGAGTGACGGCCTACCCGGGCTGACGGTGGACCGGTTTGGCGGCATTCTGGTGGTCCAGACCCTGTCCTACGGCATGGAGATGCGGAAAGCTCAGCTCTTCCCCCTGCTGGTGAAGGCCCTCCGGGAGGACGGGCAGGACATCCGGGGCATTTATGAGCGCAACGACGAGCCCCTCCGGGAAAAGGAGGGCTTGGAGCAAAGCAAGGGCTTTTTCCCCCTCCCTGGGGAGGAGATCCCCACCGAAACCGTGACCGAGATCCTGGAAAACGGGATCAAATATGCGGTGAACTTTGAAAACGGGCAGAAAACCGGCTTTTTCCTGGACCAGAAGTATAACCGCAAGGCGGTGGGGCGGCTGGCGAAGGGCAAGCGGGTACTGGACTGCTTCACCCACACCGGGTCCTTTGCCCTCAATGCCGCCCTGGGCGGGGCAGAGCATGTCACGGCGGTGGACGTGTCCCAGCAGGCGGTGGACATGGCCCGGAAAAATGCCGTTTTGAATGGGCTTGAGGGGAAAATGGATTTCCTCTGTGCCGACGTTTTTGACCTCCTCCCTGCCCTTTTGGAGGAAAAGCGGCGGGAGTGGGACTTCATCATTCTGGACCCGCCCGCCTTCACCAAGTCCCGGCGGACCGCCGCCCAGGCCGCTAAAGGCTATAAGGAAATCAACTACCGGGCCATGCGGCTTCTCCCCCGGGGCGGGTATCTGGCTACCTGCTCCTGCTCCCACTTCATGGAGGAGGGCCGGTTCCTGGGGGTCATCGCCGCGGCGGCCCGGGACGCGGGGGTGCAGCTCAAGCAGATCGAGGCCCGGCAGCAGGCTCCCGACCACCCCATTCTCTGGGGGGTGCCTGAGACCAATTATCTGAAATTCTACCTCTTCCAGGTGGTATAGATTTGAACTATGGCCCCACACAAAACACCTCCCCCTATTTCTACCTGAAACAGGGGGAGGTGTGGTACGTTTCCGTACATCTATCTCAAAACTTTTTTCAATTCTCTCTTTTGCACAAAAAAGAGAGAATTTTTTGTGCAGATTTACTCCGCCCTTTTGGCCTTGCTCATGGGGCTGTTCACATAGCCCGGCGACTTGGAGGAGACGGCCTTGCTCATTTTGCGCATGAGGGGGTGCCGGTCCCAGCGGTGGAGATCGTCGGTGATGATGCAGGACATCATCTGGAAAACAGGCAGGTAGCAGAGGGGAGTCATCTCTTCGGGAAGGGCACAGGGGATATAGAAGACCTTGTCCTCCCCCTCATAGGCCGGATTGTTGGTGATAAGGAAGGCCTTGGGGGTGGCGATAAGGGTGCCTTCAAAGATCTGGTGGATCCGCTCCGTGCCCACACCGCCGTCAATCAGGAATACGGTATAGTTAGGGGTGAGCTGGAGATTCCAGCCGTGGATGTACTCCTCCACCTCATAGGCGCCGGTGGGCACGCAAATGGACTCACCCATCTTCAAAGCAGCCTCCAGGGCCACGCCGTAGCCCGCCCCCACGCCGCAGACGTAGGCGTTTGTCATGGAGCATATCTGCTGATAGTGCTTTTCCAGGAACTGGGGCCAGGTCTTCTGGACCGCCTCGTGGATGTCGGCGGCGGCGGTGAGCTGGGCCTTCATGGCCGCCACCTCCTCTGCCGTCTTGAGGCCCTTGCGCTGGGCGGCCTCCAGGGCGAAGAGCATGAAGAAGAGGGCCAGGGTGGTGACCCCTTTGGTGACGCAGCCCACCGTCTCCTTCCCCACGCCCCAGTCGGCGATGACGTCGCAGGTCTTGGCCATGTCGCTGCTTAAATCTCCCGTGAGGCCGATGGCCCGGCGGCCCTTCTCCTTGATGACCTCCACCGCCTCCAGGGCGTTGAGGCTGTAGCCGCTCTGGGATACGGTCACCACCAGGTCGGTGGGACCGAAGTCATTTTCGCTGTTGACAAAGGTGAAGGGGGTGACGACCTTCATCTCGCACTGCAAATGCTTGCGGACAAACTGCCGGGCGCACCAGGAACCGTTGGAGGAGGAGCCGCTGGCCACCACCCAGATGTTCCGGTAACCGCCGTTGATGTACTCGTCCACCAGGGGTTGGGTCAGCTTTACGCTGTCCGCCACGTTTTTGCGGATACACGCAGGGGAGGCGGCCACATAGTCCAGCATGGTCATTTTTTCTTCCATGGGTCATTCTCCTTTACAATCATAGTCCGGTCCTTCCGGGGCTTCACTTTATTATAGCATACTTTTGGAGGATTTCCACCGAAAATCCGAAAAATTTTGGTGGAAATTTTCATTCATGTGTGGTAAGATGGATATGCTCCAAATTTTATTACCTGGAGGAAGGTCATGTTCAAGGCAGTCATTTTTGATATGGACGGAGTTCTCATCGACAGTGAGATCGTTTACATCACAAATATTCACCGGTATTTCAGCGCTACGTACCCTCAGCTCACGCTGGAGGACCTCTACCCTTCCGTGGGTATGAACGCTACCGAGGATAAGCCCTTCTTTGCCTCCTTGCTGGGCCGGGACCCCACCGATCCCGCCTTTCTGGAAGAGCTTCACCAGGCCTATGTTAGCGCAAACATTTACTATCCCGATATTCTGCGGCCTCAGGTACCCGGACTGCTGAAAAGTCTGAAGGACAAGGGGCTTCAGGTGGCGCTTGCTTCCTCCTCCAGCCCCCAGAATATTGACAGGGTGCTGACCCAGTGCAACATCAAAGGCTGCTTTGACCACATCATCAGCGGCTACCAGTTCAAGCGGAGCAAGCCCGACCCGGAGATCTATCTCTACACCATGGCGCAGTTAGGCCGCAAACCGGAGGAGTGCCTTATTGTGGAGGACTCCACCTACGGCATCGAAGCGGGAGCGGTTGCCGGGGTGGCGGTGGCCGCCCTTCGGGACGACCGTTTCCCCTTCGACCAGAGCAAGGCGAAGTACCATATTGATACGCTGGACGAGATACTGGCCTTGGTGGAAAAGGCATAAAGGACATAAAGGAGCGGCGCCTATCCGGCGCCGCTCCCTCTTTTGTCCGGTCACTGCTCCAACAAGAATTCAGATATAGCGGCAGCAATGGTTTCATATTCGTAATCATGGACATAGTGAGGACAGTCCAGCTCTATGTAGGTGCCCTCAGGTACCTGGGCAAGATATTTCTTGGGTATTTGACGCCAGCTCTCTGTATCGAAACCTGTTCCGCCGGAACCGTCCGAGAGAAAAAGCAGCATGGGGAGCCGGGGAGGGCCCATAGCTTCCACCTTTTTTGCGTTCTCCTTCACCGCCTCCATCTCATTGAACATGGTTACAGTAGCAGTACGGCTGAAAAAAATCGCCCGGTAAATGTCTTTCTCCTCCCCGGTCAAAGTACCATGCTGTATGGCGTCACTTTCCGCCACACCCGGCAGAAACCGGGTAATGCCGAAATTCGCCGCCCAGCCCGCCACACGCATCAGCGGGATATTGATGTCCATGCTGTCATAATACCCGGGTACCGCCATATCAAGACCGACGATGGCTGAGATCTCTTCCGGATATTTCCCCGCCCAATAAAGAGCCTCCAGCCCAGACATGGAGTGGGGACACAAAACATAGGGGCCGGTGACTCCTGCACACGCAAGCGCCGCCCTTGTGTCCTCCAGAATAGAGTTGATATCCCGGCTTTTATCTACGATGTCACTGAAACCATATCCGAATCTTTCTACTACTGCGACCCGATATTGATCTTCCAGCAAAGTATAAAGGGATTTGAAATCCAAAATGGGTGAACAGGTACCCCCGCCTGACAGGAATACCAAAGTCTTCTCCCCTTCGCCCCCAAGGTAAACGCTCATATTGTGTCCCTCTACCTCCACCAACTGGCCTATGGGACGGCGAAGTTCCGCTTCCTTGCTGAGCCGGAAGCGATGATAGATATGAGCCGCCAGGAGCAGAAGCACTACGATCATAAGACCTGTCAGGACCGTTCTTCTCCAGCGATTTCTTCTTTTCATATCTATCCCCCTCCCTTTTCGCTTCATCATATCAGTCAGATATTCTCCAGTCAAGGAAAATCAAAAATTTAAGGAACCGCTTCACGAGAAGCGGCTCCCTTGTTTCTTCATTATTGACCTACCTTCAGCCGCACCAGCGCCCGGGAGAGCTTGGCCTTGGCAAGCTCCAGCTCCTTGGCGTCCTGGGCCTTTTTGATACGCTCCTCGGCTGTCTCCTTGGCCCGCTGGGCCCGGTCCAGGTCGATGTCCTCGGCCCACTCGAAGGTGGTGGCCACCACCCGGACAATTTCGGGGGTGACGGAGAGCATACCGCCGCTGGCGGCAGCTTTATGGACGGTGCCGTCCTCCATGGTCACAGCGGCCTCCCCAATGCCCAAGGCGGTCACATAGGGGATGTGGCGGTCCAGGATGGCCACGTCGCCATTGATGGTGCGCACCTTGACCCGCTGGGCGGGACCGTCGAAGAACTCCCCGTCGGGGGTCACGATCTGCAAATGAAAGCTGGACATAGCCCTCCTCCTTTCCGTTTGGCTCCCTTACAGGGCCTTGGCCTTCTCCACCACCTCGTCGATGGTGCCGGCGAAGAGGAAGGCGGACTCGGGCAGGTCGTCGTGCTTGCCCTCGATGATTTCCTTAAAGCCCCGTACCGTCTCCTTAAGCGGCACGTACTTGCCCTGCATACCGGTGAACTGCTCAGCCACGCTGAAGGGCTGGGACAGGAACCGCTGGATCTTACGGGCCCGGGCCACGGAGAGCTTATCTTCCTCGCTCAGCTCGTCCATGCCCATGATGGCGATAATGTCCTGGAGTTCCTTATAGCGCTGGAGGACCCGCTGGACCTCACGGGCCACCTCATAATGCTCCTTGCCCACCACGTCAGGGGTCAGGATCCGGGAGGTGGAGCCCAGGGGATCCACGGCGGGATAGATGCCCTGGCTGGCGATGGCACGGTCCAGAACCGTGGTGGCGTCCAGGTGGGCGAAGGTGGTGGCGGGAGCGGGGTCAGTCAGATCGTCGGCAGGGACGTAGACCGCCTGGACCGAGGTGATGGAGCCCTTCTTGGTGGAGGTGATACGCTCCTGCAAGGCGCCCATCTCGGTGGCCAGGGTAGGCTGGTAGCCCACGGCGGAGGGCATACGGCCCAGCAGAGCCGACACCTCGGAGCCCGCCTGGGTGAATCGGAAGATGTTGTCGATAAAGAGAAGCACGTCCTGGTTCTCTCGGTCCCGGAAGTACTCGGCCATGGTAAGGCCGGAAAGGCCCACACGCATACGGGCTCCGGGCGGCTCGTTCATCTGGCCGTAGACCAGGGCGGTCTTGGAGAGAACCCCGGACTCCTTCATCTCGTTGTAGAGGTCGTTGCCCTCACGGGTACGCTCCCCCACGCCGGTGAACACGGAAATGCCGCCGTGCTGCTTGGCCACGTTGTTGATAAGCTCCATGATGAGCACCGTCTTGCCCACGCCGGCGCCGCCGAAGAGGCCGATCTTGCCGCCCTTGGCGTAGGGGCAGATGAGGTCCACCACCTTGATGCCCGTCTCCAGGATCTCGGTGGTCGACTGCTGCTCATCATAGGCGGGAGGCTGGCGGTGGATGGGCCAGCGCTCCTGGGCCTCGGGGGCGGGCTGGTCGTCCACGGGCTCGCCCAAAAGGTTGAAAATCCGGCCCAGGGTGGCGTTGCCTACAGGCACAGTGATGGGTCCGCCGGTATCCACGGCGGGCATACCTCGGGTGAGGCCGTCCGTACCGGCCATGGCGATGCAGCGGGCCACGTTGTCGCCGATGTGCTGGGCCACCTCCAGGGTGATGGTGTCGTCTCCGTTCTGCACCGTGATGGCGTTGAGCAATTCGGGAAGCTGGCCGTCGGGAAACTTCACGTCCAGCACGGGGCCGATAACCTGGATCACGGTGCCAATATTCTTTTGCTCCATAACATTACTCCTTTCCCCAGGGGAAGCGGGGGTCTTGTCCCTCTTCCAGGGGCCTTTGTAAAAGCGTCAGTTCTCCGCACCTGCCACGATCTCGGTGATCTCCTGGGTGATGGCGGCCTGACGCGCCCGGTTATAGTGGAGGGACAGGCTCTCGATCATCTCGCCGGCGTTCTTGCTGGCCGCATCCATGGCCGCCCGGCGGGCGCTCTGTTCGCTGGCCTCGCTCTCGGCCAGGGCGCCGTAGAGGAGCCCTGTGACATACTCGGGCACGATGGCGTTAAAGACAGCGCCGCTGGAGGGCTCAAAGAGAGTCAGGGAATCCCGCTGGGCGCTCCCCTGCTTTTGCTCGTAGTAGAGGGGCAGCAGCTTCATAACGGCGGGCTGCTGGCTGAGCATGGACACAAAGTTGGTGTAGGCCATGTTCAGCTCATCGAACTCCTTGTTCCGGAAGGCCTTGCAGAGAAGCTCAGCCATGGCGGAGCAGTCGTCCAGATCCACCTGCTCCACCAGGTCGTAGTCCTGGGTCAGCATGGGGAGACCGCTGCGGTGGCAGTACTCCACCGCCTTCCTGCCGATGGGCAGCGTCACGCACTCCCGGCCCTGGCGGTGCTCCTCCATAGCCTTGAAGAGGTTGGCGTTGTATCCGCCGGCCAGGCCCCGGTCTCCGGCGATGAGGACATAGCAGGTCTTCGTGACCGGCCGGGCCTGCACATAGGGAGAGGAGAACTCCCGGTTGTTTTCCGCAATATCCGAAAGGGTGGCATACAGTGTGGTAAAATAGGGCCTTGTCCGCTCGGCGTGCAGCTTGGCCTTGCGCACCTTGGAGGAGGCCACCAGCTCCATGGCCTTGGTGATCTGCATGGTGCTTTCCACACTCTTGATCCGCAGCTTGATATCCTTCATGGAGGAGGCCGCCATGTTGATGCGCCTCCTTTACTGGTGAAGCTGGATAAAGCGGGCGGTGAAATCGTCCAGCGCTTCATTCAGTGCCTGCTCGGTGTCCTTGTCCAGCTTGCCCGTCTCCCGGATGGGGGTGAGGACGTCGGCGTCGTGCAGGTTTCGCATGTCGTCGTAAAGTTCCTTCTCATACTGGCGGATGTTCTCCACCGCCACGTCGGTGAGCTTATCGTGGGTGACGGCGTAGAGGATGCACACCTGAAGCTCCACGGGCACAGGGGCGTTCCGGTCCTGCTTCAAAACCTCCACGATCCGCTCGCCCTGGGCCAGCCGCCGCTTGGTGTCGGCGTCCAGGTCGGAGCCAAACTGGGCGAAGGACTGGAGCTCCCGGTACTGGGAGTAGGCCAGCTTCAGGGTGCCCGCCACCTGCTTCATGGCCTTGATCTGGGCGTTGCCGCCCACTCGGGACACCGAGATGCCCGGGTTCACCGCAGGCATGACGCCGGCGTGGAAGAGCTCGCTCTCCAGGAAGATCTGGCCGTCGGTGATGGAGATGACGTTGGTGGGGATATAGGCCGACACGTCGCCGGCCTGGGTCTCGATGATGGG
>JAAWPV010000072.1 GCA_022800215.1 Oscillospiraceae bacterium
TTATAATATATATTATAAGGTAGAGAGTTTCCTCACAGGAAGAGGAGACTTGCAGCACGGGCATATTAGAGGTTGCCCTGTGCGATGACAGTCTGATAGTTGTGCCTGTCTACAGGTATTACTATATTTTCGGCCTGGAAGAGATGCTATGTCGTCTTCTCATATTGAGAGAGATGTACAGCTTCTGCTTGATGACAGGCAACCTCATTTGCGGACTGACTACATGGAAAGAATAATTTCATAGCCAGCGGCAAAATGTAAGACGACACTATAAGCACACTGACCTCATAAGAAGAGGATAGCATGAATGGTGTTTGTCGAACCGCAAGATGGCGACAGGGAGACTACACGTTTGCCTGCTTTGTAAAAAAGCGATAGCGAAGTGAGTTATCTTACCTTGTAGCCAAATGACACAGCAACCCACTTTCTCCCAACATCGAAGATGGGGGTCGGATGGTTTTGTTTGTAGTCTAAGACGAATAGGCCACATACCTCGCCGTTTTTTAGGTGAAGAAAATCATGAGGGTGTCTGTGACCATCGTCGGCAACTTAAGTGTGACGACAGTATAAAGCTGTTTTCTATTTTGCAAAGTGAAAAGGCACATGAATGTCAAGACTTGTAGTCAGATTTTGAGATTGACATTCAATGTAGATTTTCCTTCTTGTAAAAAAATAGAAGCACCACGTTTATCGTCACGCGGTTCGAGCAAGTTGCGAGTGGAAAAAAATCCCACTGCGTGTTTCTTCGTTTTCATCATGAGGAGACGGTGCTTGTAGCCTCAAATATCGAAATGCAGAACAGGAAGACGGTATTCTCAGTCTGCGATTGGGAAAATATGGAATCCCAGAAAAAGCAAATCCCCAAAGGCGACGTTTTTTGTAGACGGAAAAGAAAGGAGGGGTGCCGCATGAGGAAAAAAATCATAAAAAGATTTTTGTGTTTGGCTCTGGCTGTGCAGATGTTATTGACATCCGTCGTCCATGCGGTCACTCCTTCGAGCGTGTCTGTAGACAGTTCTCGACTGGATGACTTGATTCTTCGTTTTGGACAAAATTGGGAAACTGCATATGAGGACAAACGTAGAGAGAGAATTTCCTCTCAAGCAAAAATGGAAAATGTGGTGTCGGTCGTAATCCCCACCATCGACTTGCCGGCTCGTGAGAAAAACGAGACGGTAGATTTGCTGTCCGAAGATGAGGGGCTTATCCAGGTAACTGACTACACAATGACTACAATGGAAAACACCTTGATAAATCAGGATTTTACAACGTCCGACACTGCGATTTCTGGGTTGGAAATTGCGGATCAGATGATTGCTGAAATTCAGGATGAGACGACAAAAGATACCAAAGTGGAAGAGCCTGCTATTGATGATGAGTTGACAGTGAAAGAATTGGAATCTTCTGTAGACACTCAAATGCCTGAAGAGGACAAGAATCCGAGCGAAAATGAGACACTTGAAACCCTGGAACCCAGTGATGGCAATTCTTTCGAAGATGTAAAGGAAGATAACTTGCTGGATGAGGATGAAGACGAAAATCAAGATGTACAGGTGCCCGAAAAGAGTGAGGAGACTGCGGAGCCTTCTGGACCTGCCGGTAATGAGCCTCAGGAGCCCGCTGAAGAGGCGGAAGGGGATCTGGAAGGGGTAAATGCTGAGGGGCTCTTTGGCGCGCTCACTGAGCAAGCTATAGCGCCTTATGCAGAGACAAGTGACATGGGGATGCAGATGGGAATGCCGCCGATCTTTTTCTTGCTGAAAATCGGCGGTTATGGGTCTGAATATGGCCTCAATAGTGGCTACATTGAGTATAACTTGGAGTGGGATAAAGCGGTAAGCGGTGATGAGCGCGGAATTCTGACACAGCTTTTTGCTCCCTATATGACGGCTTCATTGTATGGACAACTACTTGATGAAGGCCACCCGGCTTTCGGGAGCGACCAGTATTTCGTGGGTGAAGCCAGTTCCGATCCGATGGCATTTTCTACCACGTATTTTACTGGAGATCTTGATGATGTTCCTCGACTTCCTGACAAGATTTTTGATGGCTGGTATGTTCGGATGCCCAGCGGAGAGCCTTATGTTGATGAAATGGGCGGTGTTCTTCCTTACTCGAATTTTTATTATGAAGGAAATGAGTGGACGACAGTTCGCGAAGGAACTGATGATGTAGTCCCGTTTGATTCTTCAAAACCGCTGAATGACTACATGCAGTATGTTGATTATCCGATGGGTGGGAACCCCGGCAATCCCGCTGCTGTTGGCATGGCCCTTGCCATCATCGGCAAGTGGAACGACAGTAATATTGCAGCAGCCACCGATTTGATTTTGAAACCCTATGGAACTTCGGAAGATGCAGGCATAGACACCCTGGTTCTTTACCCTTATGAAGAGGGGATAGAGACAAAGACCGCCATTGAGTTGAATGCACTTGACACGGCGGACTTTGCGGCAGATCGGGAGAAGGAACTGGCGGGAGAGACGGCGACCAACCAATATTTTGTTCGTCTGCCTTATTCTGCGGAATGTTTGGACTTTGACCTGACTGCCTATGAGCCCGGCTCTACGCTCGTGGTCACCACCCAATATGGCACAGGTGAGACGACTGTAATCAGTACGACACATAAGTCTATCCCGGAACGCAATGGCAACGATTTCCCTGCCAATAGCCTTGACGACCCAGCACGCGGTTTGTTTTCTGTGGACTTGGAAAGTGCCGTTCTCAGTTTGGGCGAATATAACAATGCGAAGAAGAACGAGATGGGCTGTAATATTATCACGCTGACCATTACAGCTCCGGACGGAGAGACCACCGCAGAATATGTCATTTACGTTCAGCGGATGACTGAGCCCGTGATGGAGTTGTCTCCCGGCAATACTCCCTATGGCATGATTGCCAGAGAAGATTCGGGAAGCTTTGATACCGGTGATGCGGCGGCAGTGAAAGCACAGCAGGATGCATACTACAACAATAACTTCCAGCTTAATACCAGTGTGCTGCAAGGTTCCAGCAACAATTATCAGGGTATATACAGCGGCCATTATAATGCGAGAGCTTGGTCGGCTTCTCCTGGCAATAGCAAGGAGGAGAATCTGGACCTTGACCCCGGGGCTGTTGTTGTTTACATGGATTCCAGTTTTAAACTACCGGGCTTCCATGTGCGGGATAGTGTGGGAACAGACCGTTATGACTACGACAGTGATATTGAGATTGATTGGGAATTACCTTTGACTATCATTGACGGCCCCATAACTCCCTATATGCTTGTGGATGTAGACAATCTGCCTGAGGGAACTGTGACTGAAGAGATGGTCCTGACCAGCAAAGATGCAGATGAAAATGGAATCATTAATCTCCATGGGGTGAATGTGAAGCCTGGTGTCTACACTCTTACCTACCAGTATACAGATCCGTTTGATACGTTGGTTCACGATGAATGGCCGCAAGGTTTCTGTCGTACCGTAATTATCATGCCTTTACGTGGTGACGTGGATTTGGATGGAGAAGTTACTGTGGCCGACGGCGTTATGTTGCAGAAACTTTTGGATGAAGATTATTTCTTTGACGTAGATTTGTCGGGAAGACCCAACAGTAATACCAGCACTGACCGGACTAAGAGGATGTATTATTACCGCGTATGTGATGTTGTAGACGGAGAAGCGATGGGGAGCTTTGGAGCACAAGAGAATGATGTTGAGGCTCTTCTGAATGGATATGAAACACCTGTCTACACATACCGCGAAGAGGGCAAACAGGCGTCAGCTGACTACTACTATTATCTGCCTTTGCTGTATACAGAGCCACAACTTGCCGACGAACTCTATGACCCCTACATGCCGGAGCGCACCGCACCCGATTTGACGGAAGATGTTACAGGTGAAAAAGCAACGTTGAGCGTGGAGTATCTGGGTGTAGCCAAAGAGCAGGAAGATGGCACAGTCATCTATGACGACAAGGAACCCATTGATTATGATGTAGACGTGACCAGCGTGTTTTGGATGGGTGTCAAGATGGAGAAGACAGAGAACCTGCCCGATGCCCTACAGACAAACTTGACTACGTTTACATTCACCTTGACCTATGACGGGGGGAATGTGGCTCCCTGGTTTGATGAAGATAAGTATTCCGTGTGGGTTGACTACATTATGAGTGTCAACCCCCAGTGGGAGGGCTATAAGCCTGCGGATTCCACAAAGGTAGATATCACGCCTGTTACTCATAGTTCTAAAGCAGCCGTTGGACTACAAGGCAACACGGCAGAAATTCGGGAGCTGCGTTTCTCTGTACAACTGGTTGAAGGCGATGGAGTTAGTTTGACAGACTTGTCTGCAAATGATGGATATTTATTGAAGGTTCCGTTTGAGCTGACCGCATATCCTCGGGCTGTACTTGGCAATGAGGAGACAGATGATGACGGTGTTGCTCGTCACTATACCAAACTGGTGGAGCCAGCACTGGGCATGTACAACTTTGTCATGACGACAGACTACACCGACGATGATACTGCCTTTGGGGTGGCAACATGGAATAATCGTTCCACCACTCAAAATCAGGCGGCGACAACCGTCAACCTAAAGGGGCTTTTAGCCGCAGGAAATGAAGAGAAGGATATGCAGATTCCGGTGGGAGAAAACAATACCCCCGGTGAGCCAATAAAGGTGAATGGTGTTAATGCAGTTTACGGTACATTTGTCGACATCGCTAGTCTACCTGCGGGTGTTACAAGTGTTTATGATGAAACAACACTTCCGCCTGGTTTACGTTTTGACGCAGCAAGAGGATGCCTGACCGGGACGCCAGAAAAAGCAGGAACCTACAATTTTGATGTTCGCATCGGCACAAGCACAGAACTGGTTTCGTGTACGATGGTGATTGAGAAGGCCCCCCTGACATTGCAAGTCCAGCCTGTCTACATGTACTATGGCGAACTCAATGATCCTGTGCATACAACAAAACAAACCTTCCGATATGATCGGACTCAAATCAAGGAGTTGGATTTTAGCGGGAAAGATAATAGTGGCTCAGAAGAGGATCTAATCAAGTTGTTGGAGGGTGATGCTGCCTATACCCGGCCTACAATTACTTTGGTTACAAGTCTTAGCAGTTCTGGCACCTTAGGCGCTCAGGTGAGCGACAGCACGGAGCCGGGGACATATGTCGTCATTTTGAGCGGGGGATCCAGTAGCAATTATAAATTCCAGTATGTGAGAGTGAAAGCTGAGGAGAGTGGCACGGAGGACAGCTGGAAGGGCGAAGCCTACGATGCAGTCGGAAGTAATGAATTGTTTATTCTTCCGCGCCCGATTCAAGTTGCCAAGGTTACAAAAGAGCCTCTTGGAACCACATTGGAAACAGCGAATCCTTTGGGGGCTACTCTAGAGGGACAGAAGGCTGATTACCAGGAGAAGGAGTTTACATTTGCCTCTGTAGCGGTAAATGGCATATATCACAATGATGAGTATGGAGTTGATATACCGCTTTCGGCTGCAACCATTATTGGACAGGATAAGTTAGTTTTGGACTACACCGCTCATGTGCCTGATGCCGGTATTACCAAATTGACGAGTGTTGCGGAGCTGCGGGATGCTGTGGTGCAGCTTGTAGCCTTGCCTGAGACGGACGGCACCAGGAACCATTGCTATGATATAGTATCTACTGTACCTGCAGACCGTACCGGTAGGGTGTTGGTCCAGAAGCGTGTTTTGGAGAAAGTCTGGATCGGTGGTCACCCTGAAAATATTAAAACCGAATATACTTATGGTGAAAGTCTGGATTTAGGCGCGCTGTTTGTAGATTTGGTGTATCAGCATGATCTGACTAACACAATTCAATTGAATAACTGGGTCATGACAGAGAATGGAACGAATGGTATTCGAGATGTGTATGACCTTTATGAAATGACGCTGCAATGGGTGGATGAAGATGGGGCTATACCTGATGCGGCTCCTACTGTGGACTATCCTAACCTGGCTTATAGTGGGCAACGTTTATCTGTAATTGAGCATGATGGAAAATGGCTGTGTATTTCAGTTCCCACCGGTAAGGAAACTGCAGGTGAAATGGCATATGAACGTCTTTATGTTGGCCCTATTGTTGTTCACAAGAGGGAATTGACGATTACTCCGGTGGCGGAAGTTCGTTATTATGGTGAGGCTGATAAGACTTGGCAATTCCATTATAATCCTGAGGAATTAACATGGTGGGATTATGAAGCCTTGCCTGCGAGCAAGACTGGAAATCAAGATGAACTACAGTCTTTGTCTCAGGTGGAGGGCACAGGTCTTACTAACTATAAGGTACCCCAGGTTCTTCGGTGGACGACAAGCAACCATGTAACAGGTGGTAAAGAGGTTAGCAGGCAGAGTGGTGCAGGACGGTACTATGTGCTCTTTTATGGTATGGAAAGCGATAACTACAGCTTTAAGTATACGTGTACAAATTGGAGTGGAGAGACTACAACGACTGTCACCTCCGTTAAGCCAGCAGACGAGGCGGCGAAAAATGCCACAGTAGTGGGTTATACAACCTTGGAAGTAATCAAACGTCCTATTGTGGTGACAAAAATAGACAGCTCTGCAGGAACGATACTTTATGGTACAGAGACATATAAGATCAACCCTGCTCAAGCTACAGTTGGACCTGATTTGGAGCCGGGCTATACGGCGCAGTTACCGCAGTTGTCTGAAATTGCAACTGTATCCACGTCTTATCTGGTGCCAAATGGGGATGGTACTGCCAAGAACTATGAAGTAGTGCGTTTTGGGCTGGAGCTGACAGATTCTGCTATTTGTAGTTGGGACACGGTGACCCTGCAGTATAATGCGGAGTTTACACGCGATATCCTGAATTCTCCTTATTTTGATATGGGAGATAAGTTATTGCGGGATGATGTATCGGTTTCGGTTAGCGAATTGAAGCTATCAGGAAATGCAGCAAATAATTATGAGTTACTTTACATTACGGATGACGCTGCTATTTACGGACAGACTACGACTACAGACGGCATAGTGACAGGCACTGTAGGTACTGTGGCTATGCGGACAATTTCCAGTATTAAAGTAGTGAGTGCGCCTGTTAAATCACTGCAAGGTTATTCTTATGGGGACTCCTTAAGCTTAACGGGACTGGCAGTGGCTGTTACCTATGAAGGAGCTGCTGGTGATCCAACACAGGTGACATATGTAGACTATGCGACCCCCAACCGTTTTGCAGAGCAGGGACTTAGCGTTCATTGGACTACTAAGGATGGAGCCTTGGTAGCCGAGGGGCAGACTATGACCGTAGCCGATCACAATGGAAAATGTTTGGTGGTTACTGCTCAACGTCCTGATGGTACGGTGCTGGAGGCGGAGGTGCAGTCTAACATTAATCTCACGCTCCAAGTGAAGCCTCGGACTTTGACCTTAACTGCTGACTCTATTACTCGAGCTTACGGCGAAGAAAATGGTACTTATAGTTTTAGCTTTGATGTAAACGATTTAGCCCCTGCAGATCGTCAGATCTTCATAGATGAAGGGCTTACAGCTACAGGTTCGGCATCTGCCCAAAATGTACCTGCCGATTCTGCGGCGCTGAGCCGCATTGATCCTACCTATAAGGGGCCAATCTTTATCACTGAGGCGGAGAAAAAGTCTGATGCCCGGGAGGCGGGATATCAACTTCGCCTGAGTGGTGGCTCCATGACCAATTATACATTCACCTTGAAAAATGGTGAGATCAAAGTGGATAAGCGGCCCATCTATGTTTATTCTGTTAAAAAGGATCCTATTTATAGTGTGAGCTATGGTGCGGTTCGAAAGGAATATACAGTTTCTTGTTATCAGGCTTGGAATGGACAGGACCAGACTAACAATGATTTGGATATTCGTCTGTTCAATGACCCGAAACTTCCGACCACAGGGGATACCATTGTGGAAGGGGATACCGTTTCGGTTGCTGTAACAATTCGCTTCCTTAGTACTAGTACTCCGGGTCGCCAGCAGGTTCAGGTGGTGGAGAATGGCCTTAGCCTGCAGGGGGGTGAAAATTATGAGTTGCGTCTTTCGCGGTTGGGTTCAAGTAATCCTTTGGATTCTTTGGTCTATGGTGAAGTTAAGAATCTGGAAGTTGATTATATAGTACTTGAGAAAGCGCCGAAGATGGATTATCAGTACGGGGAGACTTTGGACCTTTCTGCCATGGAAGTGCGTGTGTACTATAAGACGGAAGAGGGAGAGACTCCCATGTCCAGTATGGTCAATCCCCTGAATGAAGCCGGCTTCTATGTCAATTATTGGGATGGCCGTTATGGTTTGGACACGCAATTGGATTGGTCCCGAGTGCCTACTTGGAATAATGAGGCCAAGACTGGTGATCATTTGACCATTGCTACTGATGAGAAGGGTTTTGCCCACAATGGAAAATACCTGATTATTTCGGCGAAGGAAACCGCAGACAGTACTACCTATGTTAAACCGGTCATTACCAGCATTCCTCTTACTGTGCATCCGAGAGAGCTGACTTTCCAACTTGATGCAGAGGGTAAAACCTACGATACCACAACCCAAGGACAGGGTACGATTACTTTAGAGAATGTATATCCTGGTGATCAGGTGTGGGTGAATAATGGCGCTGATTACAGCGATGTAACGTTGCCTGAGAATGGAAAATACATGTTCCACTCTTCTGATACCTATGGAGAGGGGTTCACCTTCACATTTGCCACTCCTAATGCGGCGGGCAATATTGCCCTTGGAGTGGACAACATTGCCTTGCTTGGGCGGGATGCAGCGAACTATACCATTACCCGCAAGGTGGGTCAAACTGATGTTAAGGCCCCCCATGCCACCATCAGTCGTGATCCAGTGCAGCCTTATTCGGAGAAATCTCAAGAGTTCCAAGCTCTTCAAATCACATTAGAGGTGGACCAGCATACCAACACGGTGAAAGTGTCCACCGACAAGCCAGCCTCTGCTTTCCGCAATCCCAATGACCAGAAAAAAGGTGATGTCAAGTATGAGTATGCCTTACTGTATCTGGATGAGGAAACCGGTGCTGTAACCTACACCACCGGTTGGCAAGATAGTCCCTATTTCGGAGGAGAAGCGGTGGGCCAGCAGGCCATGAGTGGGGACCGTGACTTTGGGAACCGCAGTATGCTGCCTCGGGGTACCTATATGGGTGCTTTGGTCCGGTTGGCGCAGACCACCAACTATGAGCCTTCTGCATCAGTTTGCTCCTTCGGAGATGTTGATGATCCTCAGAAAGCCTTAGAAGCCATTGAGGAAGCTAAGAACCTGCCTGAACCGAAGGAGAATGAGCGTATAGAGGAACGAAAAACTGGTGCAGTGGTAAAGACCTATACCTACCGTTTTGAGCTGTATGCCTCTGAAGAAGTTAAGGTGACTGGAAATAACGAAAGCAGTTATACGGTTTCGTTGGATGCAGTATGGTTTACCGACATTGCGCAATATGCAACTCAAAAGGAGTTGGACCGTTTGGTGGATAATATGTCTACCAGCTCGCCGCGCTATACAGGCTATTATTGGGAGGAAACCAAGAGTGTTACGCTCACGTTCCCGTCGCCGAATGGTTTGGACCTGACCCAGGAAATCAGGATTGAAGTTCCGGTCAAGGCGGAGGACGGTACAACAACGCGTGTGGAAAAATGGATGAACGAGCCTGATGATAATGGAAATGTTAATTTGAGAATCTATGTAACTGCTGAGCGGCGAAACACATCTTCTGGTGGGAGTATTTCGCCTAAGAGCGTGAAGATTCTGTCTGATGATTTGCTGGTTTGGGTTGGAGATGCACCTGTGAAGCTGGAGCTGGCCTTTGAGCCGGAGAATGCCAATGACAAACGGGTTTATTGGAGCAGTTCTGACCCTGCAGTGGTTACTGTATCCCGAGATGGAGTACTTACTTTTGTGGGGCCTGGAACAGCAACGATTACTGTCCAGACCTGGAACCGCCTGACCGACAGTATTGTCGTTCAGGTCCTTGATTCTACCCAACTGCCTTATGGAGATACCATGTTCAATACTGGATATACCGGCAGCTTTATGGGGACCTTTAATGGTTACTTTAGACCTGAGGATACCATGACCCGCAGTGAACTTACAGTGATCATGGAGCTGTTCTTCCGGATGATTGAAGGCTATGAAACCGTGGAACCGGATGTGTTCTTGGATGTGCCAGCAGATGCGCCATACATGGAGCAGCTTGATATTCTGAACCGTTGGCAGATCGTGAACGGTATTGGTGAGGAACAATACGCTCCTGACCGTACTGCAACCCGTGCAGAGATCAGTATCGTGCTTTGCCGGATGTTGATGTTACCCATCGAAACAGATCCTAATGGTCCTCATGCGTTTTATGATGCGGGACCAGAGGATACTTGGGCTTGGGCCTATATTGATGCACTAGCCAAAGCAGGTATTACGATAGGAACAGGCGATGATGGATATAGTCCAAATCGCCTGGTGACTCGAGCGGAAGTGGCAACATTTATTGCGAGAATTTTGGCAACAAAGACCGATATGCAGGCAGAGACCTTGATCGTGCCTTTGGATGTAACGGAGGATCACTGGGCGTACCAGTCGATCCTGCGGGCAGTTAATGAAGGTGCGATCCTCGCTTTCCCAAGCAGGAAGGATTCGGAGGAAAATAAGTAAGACAAAAGAAAGTGTTCCGCTTATGGCAGATCTCTCCTCTCAAAAGGGAGAGCCGCGGATTGGGGTGAGCATTCAGTGTTGAAGAAGACAAAGAAAAACCGAATGCGAAGGATAGTGTCCTCGACACTTGCCTTTGCGATGACGCTGTCCCTATTCAGCGAAGCCGGTTTCTCCGGGGTAGCTCAAGCTGCCCAGGAGCTCACGTCGCACGCGGATGAGCCTGCTGCGCGGCAGGGAAAGCCTACGCTGTACATTGACTTCCTCGGCGATAACAGCACATTGTTTACCACCCCTGGAATCGCTGTACCTGGTGAGCGGGACTGGAGTATTGACCAGCACCCTACGGATGGCATTTGGAACAAATATAGCCAAGACTCTGAGGTGGGGACCATCTTCTGGGTGGGTGTAGGCATCGATAAGATGACCCTGTTTGAGCTGGCCAAGGAAGGGAAAGGCCTTTCCGGTTTGGAACTGGGATTCTATTATAATAGTGAATTTGTGGTTCCCTATGTAGGCGGTTCAGTAGATGGGACCACAGTGGGTACATATAACTGTGATGATCCTGCGGGATATAAGCAGGTGCTGAGTGAAAATATTGCCACCACCAACAGTATCAATCGCTGGAGTGGCAGTAACTACGCCATCCGGGAAGCAATACCAAAGATGGAGCAGGTCATTGATCCGGATACTCAGACTACGATTGTGGTCAGGGACCCGGAAAGTGGTGAAGCCAAAATTGTAGATATCCCTGAAAGCTGGGATATGCTCTATGTGTCTTTGGAGAAAATTGCAAATCTGGGAGAGAGTGTCAGCAACAGGTTCGCCGATGCCGTAGAGGAAGACGACGAAAATACCAACTACGTTATGATGCTCCCCTTCGTTTTGAAGGCTATTGATCCCAATGCAGAGGTATGTTTCCGTCTGGCCCGGAACGCTGCTGTTTTCAGTATGGGTGGCGGTACTTATGGCGCAGGGACTTATGATGACGATAACAGTACCTCTAGTTTTGGGGCCTGGGAAGGCACTACCCGGACGCCAGGCCATAACCTGATGGAAATGTTCAGTTTTGAGGGAGACTTGAACATTTTTACTGGCCGGAATGAGGGAGAGGTTACCTATAAGGCTACCCTGGATCTGCCTAACAGCAGTGCCGCCAATAATGCTATATTAAGCGATCCCTTTGGAAACAGTGTTTCGGGGGCAACCCCTGTTGGCAGTCGGGAGATTACCGGGTTGCCTAATGGTGTTAAGATGACCCTGGATATTACTGCGGACAGTAGTGTGCAGGGAATCGTAATCGAAATTAAACCGTTACATCCTGAGACCACGGGAACTGTTCTCTATTCTCCAGCGGTCACTCCTGTCGTACCTGGACGGTATACCTTCGATATGCCGGCCGATGACGTGACCGTGCGAGTAAAGTTTCTGGTGGACGAAGAGCGGGAGGACTATACCGCTAAGCTTATTTTGAACAATCCAGACGGCGCTCTGGGCAATACGGCAGAGATGCAGGGAGAGGATAAGAGTGGGGCTCTGAATTCCACCGATATGACGGCATCTCCTGTTAAGGACGCCATTTTGGTCAAGAGCGGTAACACTGTCCAAGTCCAAATTAAGGCTCACCCGGATTATGATGTTACGGTGGACGTAATCAACAGCTTTGATGGTGCTACTCGTACACCGGCTATTCGGAGCCGGACAGATAAGCTCCTGCCTGATCAGAATTGGGAAATAGACTATACCTTTGTTATGCCTTCCAATGATGTGGAGGTGCGGGTGAACTATACCCGCAGAGAGGGACATTGGGCCAACCTGGTAGTAGATGAGAATAAAGCTGGCTCTGAGTTGAATGAAGCGATTCTCTCCTATCAGGATTATAGTAGTGATTTAACGGGCACAAACCCAGTGAAGCGGGAAGTTCGTGTTGACGGTCAAGGCGGCGATGAGATACTGGGTACCCCGAACGCCGAGCCCCCGGTGCCGTTGATCCCCGAGGGCCGGACAGTAACGCTGGAGGTAATATGTGATGCTGCCAACGGCTATACCGACGCTGATGTTTGGGTCTACAATGCCGATACAAAGGAACTGATGTATTACCTGCCCCTGTCTCCGCTGATGGAGGATGATGGTACGGGAACAGGCAATATGGTTCCCGTTATGCGGGATGATGGCCAAGGTAATTTGCGGCCGGTATTGACTGCTGAGGTCGCTCAGATGCCTGATCACAATATTCAGGTGGCAGTAAAATTCAACAAGGGCGGCGAGTTTGATGTGACGCTGGCCGACTTGATCGGAGCAGACAACCGTCCAGGAAATGTAGTGTTGGTTCGGGGTGAGGATGAATCCGGTACAACGCATGAAGCTCCTACTGACAGCAACCCCATCAAGGTCAAGTCCAGCAATGAGGTCACAGTGGATATTACCTGTGCACCTGGCTATTCTGTTAAGACAGTAGAGATTCGAGTGGGGCCGGACAGGAACAATTCAAAGCTGGTCCGGGCCATTACGGCGGCCAACTACCCCACTTGGGATCATAAGTTTATTATGCCTGGCGAGGATGTTTGGGTTTTCGTAGAGTATGAAAATCAGAACTATAAGGCTGTCATGGAAATCCAGGAACTTCTGCCTGGTCCGCCTGCTTCAAGAGTTCCCAGTACAGCAGGCTGTATCATGGCAGATGGAGCCACTGCATGGCTTCCTGCAGGTGGCGCACCGGTCTATGATACTGTTTACAATGCAGAGGCTGATGCGTTCCGGGGCCAGATCAGTGTCCAGCCCGGCTGGTATATTGCCGATATCATAGTGAAGGGCGATGACAGTAAGAAGGCTTACTCCTACACCTCCACAGGTGATGGTTATAACAGAGGAAACGGCGCTGGAATTAACGGGTATCCGCCGGTGTATCTGGATCTGACCCAACCGGGCGAGGATGTTCATGTCTATATTGTGATGGCCCAAGGCATTCCGCCTGAAGAGCCTCCATATAGTTTGACTTTGGAGATTGACGACAGTGCCAACACGGATGTGCCCCCGGCGGACAACTGGGCTCAAATCGTTGCCATAGACAGTACAACTGTTACGGGCCGTCCTATGGTGAAAAAGGATGCTGACGGTACCGGTGCTGTAGTGACCACAGACTGGCTCTACCCCGTGATGATGGATCAGTGGGTGACCATTGACGTTCATGCGGATACCGGGTTCAAAGTTGATGATAAGGCCATTTCCATTACGCCCACCGGTGTGGGTGCTGTTCCTGTGCGCTGGATCGATGGAGATACACTGAAGGTCCGCATACCTGCGAGTAGTATCACCGTGATCATCCCCTTTGTGCCCGATAATCCCAATCAGCGGGATGATACGGCCACACTGCATATTTCCGGCGATGATGGAATGCCGGGCAATAGAGCCCAAATGACCAATACCAGTGACACGACTCAGCTGCCTGTAAATACAAACCTGAGGACATTAAAGATCCGCAATGGGGATGTCCTTTCGGTGGATGTGACCACAGAGTCGGGCTACTCCGCTATGGTGACCGCAAAAACTGGGGGCAATTTGCAGACCTTGGGTACGGTAGATCTGACGGAGAACAATAAGACCTTTACTTTGCCTGTTCTGCCTGGTGATGCGGATGTGTACGTCACCTATGTGAAAGGTGAGATTGGCGATAAGCATACGCTGATCCTGCGGGCGGAGGGCCCTGCAGGAGTGAACAGCGGTACGGCGGAACTGAGCGTAAACAGTGGGACCATTGGCTCTACCGTGAGCAATAGCCCTGCCCATGTGGTCACCCTGTCTGCGCCCAACGATATCGTTCAGGTAGAGGCTACCGCTGAGCCGGGTTATCAAGTGGATCGGATCGAGTTTATTTGTGCTGGTGGAAGTGTGGCAAACTACAGCGAAGTGAGCTCCAATGACTGGAGCTGGGCCGAGTATGTCTTTGATATGCCGAATGAACCGCTGGAGGTCGTGGTACATTTTAAAGAAGCTGGAGATCCCGTCAAACATAAGGTGGAAATCTTGCTATGGATGGAGGATGGTACGCCGGCACCTGTTGCAGCAGGTGATGCAGGGTTTATTGTTGGCGGTATCAAGCAGAATCTTTACTCTATGCTGGTAAACGAGCGGTCGTCTGTAAGTGTCTGGGGGCACGCTAACGACGGTTACCGGATCAAGCAGGCAACTGTAACACCTGCACCTCTGGGTATTGCTCCGTGGATGAGTGGAGGCTTTGTGGATGTTACCATTGGTTTTACTATGCCGCAGGCTGACTGCCAGGTCAACATTTACTTTGAGAAGGTTTGGCCTGACGATGCGGATCATGAGGTCACACTGAAGGTAAATGACCCCCTGAATGTATCTGGAAACGCAGCTCAAATGACCAACAGCAATACGGCTGTTTCCACCCGGTTGCTGACCGGTGTGGATCAGGACAGCCTGAACGCCAAGCAGAATGACCCCCTGGATGTAAATGTTCAGGTGGCGGCCGGTTATACCTATGATGTGGAAATCATGGATATTGACGGCAACTCCTTGCGTTCTCTCCAGGATGAATATACCAGTCAGGGCTTCCAGTTCCCCATGCCCTTGAAAAATGTAATTGTGGAAGTTATCTTCCGGCCCATTGACCCAGAAAAGGATTATCATAAGGCAAAGCTGATTTATGAGGATATAGCAGTAAATCCCGGTTGGACTGTCCCCGCCGATACCCACGGTACTGCTACCATCAAGAGCGATGATGTGGTGGGGGATACCACCAACTATCCTAAAGTAGCGCAGACCAGTGCGCATGAGGGTACGGTACAATATCTGCTAAAAACTAAGACGGTACAGGTAGAGCTTGTACCGGAACTGGGCTATATCCCCATCCTATCGGTAATGAAGGCATCTGGAGGTATCATTGACTACGTAAAACCACTAGCAGAGAATGGTGGCGTGTATACCACCAGCTTTACCATGCAGGATGATGACGCAGAAGTTCATGTACAGTTTGTGCTTCAGCCGCCCGAGGGGGAGCAGTGGGTCACGCTGAATGTTACCGGCCCTGTTGGCAGTGGCAGTGCTACACTGAGCAACAGTCACGGTGCCCATGACGTGGATAAGGGTACAACCACTGTGACAGTCAACGGAACGAGGACAGAGGTGGCTGGCCAGCCTGGTGAAACAATGACCGTTTTGACGGCTCCGACTTCCAATGATTATACGGTGGATTATGTGGAAGTTACCGATGCCACTGGAACTACCATCCTATTGCCCAGCACGCCCAACAGCTATAGCTTCCCCATGCCTGCTCCGCTGCCAAATGATCCCGTCACGGTTACTGTGGTATTCAAAGAGTGGTCAGATGAGGACGATAATCTGGAAGCCGAACTGGTGGTCAATGACGGCGGAGATTCGGGCAATACCGCTAAGCTGCGGACCGATGCCGGTGTGGGTACAGTAGTTACACCCGACCGCCATATTACCGACCTAAAGCAGAATCATTTTGTCTATGTGGATTTGACCACAATGCCCAGTTATACTGTAAAGATTACCATGAATGGTACGGATGTTACCAAATCGGTAGTGGAACAGGGCGGCTTCTATATGCCGGCCAATGATGTACTGGTTTATGTGGAGTTCGGTCCTGATAATCGGACCCAATACGACGTAAGCCTGACGGTAACTCACGCCACCGGAGATCCGCAGAATATAAACAACAGAGCCACGCTGGAAACGCCGCTGACGGCAGCTCAGACGACTTATGATGACAGCGGTGTCACCCTGTGGGCCAAGGCTCGGGCGGATGCTACCGGTGCGGATACGGTAACCATCACGGTAGATAAAGACACAACCTCGGGCAAAATCTACACAGTGGAGGTCCAAACCATCAGTGGCAGTACGGTCCAAAATCTGACTGCCGGTGCCGATGGAAAAACCTATACATTCTCCATGCCCACAGGAAATGTGGATGTAGTGGTGACATTTAAGGAGGGAGAACCGGGAGAATATCCCGTGACACTGCACCTGCTGGATGGCGATTATAATGAACTGGTCCCCACCAGTCCGCTGCTGGAGCAGTTGGTGAATAACTATGTGAAGTGGAATACCAATCAAACAGTTATCGATGCAACAGCGCATCAAATGACCATCCAGGCCAAATATACAGAGGCGGTGGAGGTTCATGCTGTGGCGGCTGCAGATCCCGCTTTGGGATACATTCGGGAAGCATACGCCATGTATGGTAATCAGCCCGCCATTATGTTGCCGGTGTTCACAGATCCAGACGATCCTGTAGGTACGCTGGGAACAAAGACGGACCGTTATGAGACCACGGTAACACCGAACCTTTTGGTGGAGAGTACATTCTACTTTACGATGCAGCCTGGCCCGGTGGATGTTTACATTGTACTGGATCATGTGAACAATGCACCGGAGACTCCGGAGTATACTGCTGCACTGACAGTGACCGGCCCGGCTGGCGAACCTGTCGGTGCGGCGGGTCAAGCTACCCTGACACACAGCGGCGGACCGGATCAGGTTGTGGTAGAGAGCAATGAGCGCTTCTACGACCCTGCTGCGACGGGAACCAAGATCAACACAGTTACGGCGAAGGAAGGGGAAACTCTGACTGCTGAAGTGGTAGTCAAATATGGCTATCAAGTAAGCACTGTTACAGTGTCCCCCTTGGATATTCCGCTGAATCCCGATTCGATAACATCCCAGGGCAACGGAGATATGGTCTACACCTATACCATGCCCGCCAATGACATTGCTATCAATGTCACTTTGGAGAGAGATCCAGAGGTGGACTTTTATGAAGTGACCCTTCGGCTGGACAACAAGGGTGTGACTACGAATACCGCCAAGGTGTCTTATGATGTATATCAGGCTGTTGCCGATGGAGAACATTTCCCAGTGCCTGAGACTCGGACCGTGACGATAGAGGCTGAGGCAGATGCAGCTTACTATATCAAGCGCGTCTATGGCAAGATGGAAGATGGTTCGTTCGTAATGCTGACGATGCTGGATCCTGCGGGCCGCACTAATGGGTTCCAGAACCTGGGCTATGGTATAGAGCAATCCTCCGGAAAGGCTACGTTCGTTATGCCTGCTGGAGATGTAGATGTATTTGTAGAGTTCGAAAGCGATGATATCCCGCCCAGTGGTGATTATACTGCCATTGTAACTATGCACGATACAGACCCCAAAAAGTCTGGCAGCAGCTGGGTGGAGATGGTCCGTGAGAAAACTACGGCGCCAACTTCCGTTACAGCTAAGAGTGACAGTATTAGCAGTGACCCCCTTAGTGTGGATGAGTCGGAAAAGATCAAGTTGATTCTTCACATCGCAGACGGTTATGAGTTGGACTACATTCGTGTTACACCGCCTCCGGCCAATGTAGATTTGGATACTGTACCGCCCAGTGATATTGTGGAGGTCCGGGATCTGGGTAACGACGAGTATGAATTTACTATGCCTGCCCATGATGTGGGCGTTGTGATCTACCTGAAAGAGGCAGAGGTCAAGACTTATACTGCCACGTTGGAGATTGTGGACCATAGCAGCGCCTTGAATAACCGGGTGAATATGCAGGCAAAGGGTAATACTCAGGTTGCCAGCATCAACGGAGATCAGATCACTGACCTGACAGGCACAGAAACGGTGACTACAACTGTAATGCCTGAAGATTCCAATGTAACAGTTACAGCGGTGCTGGCGACAGACAGTCATGGTTCGCAGATGCTGCCAAACAACGGCGGAACCTATCGCTACGATATGGATAGCGAAGATGTGACGATAACTGTAGTCATGGATAATGCCGGCATGGAGCAGCCGCTCCATGTGGTGAATGTGGTGAAAGTTGGGGATGACGCCAGGACACAGAACAGTGCTGGTATTGTAAATGTCTCCAATGCCGCTTTGGTCCACGGGAATATCTGGACCGGAGCCTACGAAAAGAACGAGCTCCGGGTGGATGTAACTACCGAGAGCAATTATGTTGTGGAAATCAAAGCAAAAGATGAAGCCGGAAATGAAGTGTCGGTCCTCCAGGTAGGGACTACGGGCATAGTTACCGGCTACCTTACCATGCCCGAAGAGCCCACTGGCAATGTGACTGTCACTGTGACCTACGCCCCGGAAAAACCGGATGAATGGGACTGGGAGAACGACCTGACCTTGAAAGCAGAAGATCATGGTGGTTTGTCTGACAACCGGGCAGATGCCACAGCACCGGGGGTCGCGCTTCATGTGGATGGCGCCGATGATACGGATATGGCCAATAATGTGGAGGCGGATACTAAATTTGGGTTGACCACGAATATAGCCGGTGGTTATTATGTAGAGAAAACAGAAATGACTTACGGCAGTGCATCTGTTGCAGTTACAGGTGGGCAGTTCTCTATGCCGACAGAAAATGCTGTAGTTACTGTTACATACAAAGAGGGTGTCCGTACCCCCAGACCTTATGACAGACATTATGATGCCAGTCATACCGAGTACATTGAAGGCTATTTGGGCCAGTCGGTTACAGGTCAGCCCAGTGCGGAGAATCTGGGCAGTAACCAGGCCAGGATTCAGGTGCCCAACCTTTATGACGGAACATACTACGATGCCGTTGATGTGGAATATCGCCTCTACATTAAGGAAAACGGTGGCTATACGCAGTTGCAACTGGGAGTGGACTACGACGTGGTTCAGGGCCCTGATGACTATACACATACAGAAAGTGACGGCGATTGGACCGGTCAGACATTTATCATCCGCAGCATGAAGGGGGAGAGCTCCCTGACAGAGCGGTTGGTAAACGGCGGTGTGCTGTATATTACCGCTCAGTATACGGAGACGGACGATTCCGGTGTACTTAAGTATCAGGAGAGTGAATATGTAGATGTAGTGCTGGCTCCTTCGCCTGACAGAGGGAAGCATACGGCCACTTTGCATATTGTGGATACCAGCGGTATTCCTGGTAATCAGGTTTGGATGAGCGATGGGACTACAACTGTGACCAATCATGGTGACCGGATTATGGGCCTGCAGGGTGATGAGTTGATCCGCACTGTAGCCAGCGCCGCCCCTGGTGCCCGGATCGCCGCAGTGACGGCCACTGATAGTTCTGGTACGAGCCATTTGATTCGTGTCCCCGGCGATGTGGATCGGTTCCCCTACTACATGCTGGGCGAGGATGTTATTATTACAGTCTATTTCAGCACAGAAGAGGAAGATCCTGATCCTGAGAACCTACCCCGGTATATTGCGGCGGTGACCAAAACCGGAGAATATGCTGTGTCCGGCAACGAAGCAACAATTCAGAATGGTGTTCGAAACGATTTGGCTCGGGGCGTTATCTGGGCAGAAGGTTTTGAAGGCGACGGCATGGTGTTGGATGTGGATGTTGCTGCCGGATATTATGCTACAATTACTGCGGTAAATATGGGAGATCCCACCAAGACGGTAGATGTGATTGCCATGGGGGTGGGTCCCGGAGTAACTCACTTCCAGGGGCTGCTGTCCATCCCTGTCCCCGGTGCTGATGTGCAGATCACAGTTCACTTTAGTAAGGAACTTCCGCCTGAAATCAAGACGGAGAATGATTTGACTCTCCAGGTGGTCAACCATGAGGAGGAGGCTGCCAATACCGCTACCGCCATCCAGCAAACAGATACTTCGGTGAAGATGACTGTCCTTGGCTCTGCAACGGCCAGCGATACTACAGCCACTTTGACGGATGTGGTTGTAGGCAGCAACTTTGATCTGACGACAGGCGTAGCCGTTGGCTATCATGTGAAGGAAGTGCGTCAGACGGTTTACGCTGCCGATGGCGTGACAGCTTTGACGCCGCCGCTTATCCTGACCTTGGATTCCATGGGGGCAGGTAATTTCACCATGCCTCTGGGCAAGAGCTTGGTGGAAGTGGAGTTTGAGAATAAAATCCAGATGCCCAGGCCCTTTGATCCCCAGAATCGGCCGATAACAGGGGACGATGCTCCTGCCACTCAGGAGGGTTATTTGCGGGGCGATGGCCTTGTGGACGACAGCACGAAGATGCGTTACGCTACCATCTTTATGCCTACTTTGTGGGAGCGTGGAGAGGAAGATGCAGAGGCTTCGGGTACCTATGCTGATGTGTTCTATGATTCTGGCGACGATTCTGCGAGTGATTTCGCCGCAGCAAACTATACCTTCTACTGGAAAGATATTTATGGCGCCTATCATGCTCTGGCAGAGGGAACTGATTACTCTCTCACTGCCCGGGCGGTGTCTGCCCCCGATCCCTTGGTCTATAACGATGGAACAAGAGATTATGTGGGCTATGAGTTTACCATTACCGCACTGGTGAAGAACAGTATTCTGGATTACTATCTGAAAGAGGGTGGTATCCTCTATGTTACTGCCAGTGACAAGGATACTTCTGCCGCCGGAAAGGGCGAGAGCGCTAAGACGGAGATTTGTATCCAGCCCACCTATACTGCAACGTTGCTCTACACGCCTGATGGCACGGCCGCGACTCTGACTGCGGACGGAGATACCAGCAAGCAGGTTACCATCCATGGAGATACCATCAAGGGTCTTCACGGTGGGGAAGTGTTGTCTGTAGACAACATTACGCCGGCTACGGGTAAAGTGCTGGTGGGCGTGGTCGTGACTGAAACAGACAGCGGGAATACTACCAATGCTGTAGAGACAGCGACAGGGGCCGGCGTATTCGAAAGCACGATGCCCGAGGCGGATGTCAATGTCCAGGTAGTATTTCAGGATGAGAATGATCCCTTGGGAGATATGTACATCGCTACGGTAACAAAGGTAAATGATGATGGGTATGCCAATAACAATGCCACTATCTTGAACCAGACGGTGAATGTTCCGGCGACAAACAAGGGCGATATATGGACCGGCGCTTATGAAGGAAATGAGATCCTAGTACATACGACTACAGAACGGGATTACTATGTAGATTCCGTTGTGATGGTCCGGCTGGATAAGGCAGAGGGCGATCCTGACCGGAAGACCGAACTGTGGCCTTTGGCGGGTAACAATTATCGTATTGAATCTATGCCCCCCTCCGATGTGAATATCATTGTGACCTACACTACCGATCCTCCGGAACCCAATGAGTTGACCCTGACTACCACAGGGACGGATAATAAGACTGGTAACAGTGCCACTTTGACTCCGGATGGCATGGCCGGAGTGACCATCGACGGGCGGGATACCAGCCTGCGAGTGCCTGACAGCAGCACCAAGGTGGCTGTGGACACCCTTTTGACACTGGAGACTGCCGCTGCTGCGGGTTATCATGTGGAAAGTGCTGTTATGGTGCTGAAGATGGGCGGCAGGACTTTGACCATCGACATCCCTCTGACGGATGGCGTGTCACTGCCCCTGCCCCAAATGCCCAGAACGGAAACGGAAGTGATCGTGACTTATGCGCCGGGAGAGCAGACGGCTCGGCCCTATGACCCGGCTCATGCCAACGATTTCACTGCTGCATACCATCACAACAGCGCTGCTGATCAAAGCGAGACCCATCAGGACGGATGGATTTTGGCTACGGCGACGGGAAGCGATAGCTTCCGAGTGGTGGTACCTGTCCTCCATAACAAAAAGGATAATGCCCATCATCTGTTCAATGCCGGTGACAATGATGAGCAGCCGGAGTATACACTCTATTGGAAGAACAATATCGGTCAGTTCCAGGTTTTGAACAACAATGATATCACCATGTCCAACGGTACTCTTGTGCCCAATGCATACAGCTACGGCGGGGTGGACTATGACGGCTACAGCTTTGATGTGACCGTCCGCCGGGACGTGCAGAGTATGGGTACTCTGTGGGGTGGTTATACCCTGATGGAATATCTGGCCAACGGGGGTTCCATCTACATTACCGCCACCGGCACTGCCGCCGACGCCAAGGAGAGCGAGAAGACTGAGGTGGTTATCCCTGAGACGGAAGAGACCTTCAAGCTCACCATGGTGATGGTTAACGGCGATGGTGTGGGCTATACGCCCGCTACCACCGGGTGGCTGCCGGGATTTGTGTATCCCACTGTGTCCAATCCCGCCCATGTGACGGTGAAGGGACAGGTGGAGGTGCTGCCTGGCTGGTCTATCAAATCCATTTGGGCGGAGAATGAGGCCGGAAACACCGGTTATCCGGTTACCTACAGTGGCAACGGTTACAATAACGGCGGGGGAGACATAGTGGACATCAGCCTGGTCCAGCAAGAGGAGGACATGAAGGTGTTCATCCTCCTGGAGAAGGGTCCTGTTCCCCAATATGGCCTTACTCTGGCCGTGGAGGATGCTGCGGCCAATGACAATAACTGGGCCCAGATCGTCAGTGTAGACGGTGCTGATGTGTCCCGCCCCAAGGTTACGGAGAATGGCACTGCACCCGATGTGACTGAGGACCAACTCAATTATGTGGAGCCCAATACATGGGTGCTGGTGGAAGTCCATCCCGACATTGACTATGTAGTGGATACGGTTACTGTGACGCCGTCCGGTATGGGCGTGGCTCCTGTTTGGGTGGACAATACCCACTTCAAGATCTATCAGCCCGGCGGACATCCCACTGTAACGGTGAAGTTTGTTCCCGGCAAGGAGCGAAACAATAAAGTTACGCTCCATATTGACAGCTTGAACGGTGCTTCCGGTACTGCCAGCGTGACCAACGTCACCAGCGGTGCACCTGGTATTAGCACCGATGATGTCAGTACGCCCATTCAGACCGGTGATCAGTTGGATATTCTGGTGGTGCCGACTGCCTATGCCAGAGTCACCGTAACGAATGGCGGCAACTCTACTACCTGGACCACCGCAACGATTTCCGAGACCATTGCCCAGACATTGGCGGCTCTTCCCGGCGATGCGGATGTGTACGTTACGTTCAGCACACAGCCCTTCACAGAACCCACCCTGATCGTGAATGCTACAGGTCCTGCGGCCTCCGGCGCCGCCGATGTGACGGCGGTAGGGACGGCTCGGGGCACGGTGAGTGCTGCCCCAGGCGGCAACAGCATGAGCACCAATGTCACTCCTGACGGTAAGGTGGAGATCACTCTCCGGCCTGCTGATAACTATACGGTCAGCGTGACCTTTGGCGATCCCTCCATCATTACGCCCAAATGGACCACGGTGGGGGGGAACCAGGTGCTGTCCTTTGACATGCCGGATGCGCCTGCCTTTGTGGTGGATATCGTCTTCGAAGAGGGCCCCATTCCTACCCGGACAGTCAACGTGGTGTCTCAACTGACCGACGGCACTCCGGCCAACCCGGCCACCCAGGGTGACGCCCAGTTTGTGGATGCTACAGGCACTCAGCTGGGGTATTCCCAGGTGGTCCAGGTGGGCGATCATCTGAAGATCCACGCAGTGGCCCGTGGAAATTATCAGATCAAGGAAGTGCGAATTAGTGCGGCCGGTGTGACATTGACAGAGAGCGGCACTTGGGTAAACCGTTTCATTGAATTTGATATGCCCAACATGGACAATGTCCTTGTTACTGTGGTGTTTGAGTCTTCTGATGAGAATCAGGCCGTTCTTCGTGTTCATGACGCAGGCGCTTTGACGCCGGCGGATGACTACTCGGTGCTGGTCAATAGGATGCCTGCGGTGTTTGTCCTCACAGGCCAGGTCTTTGCGCCCAACATGGAGAGCATTCCCGCGCAGGCGGGAGATCTGCTGTCCCTGGAGATCCACGGCATGGACGCTACCACCACCGCCGACGTGGTCATCACGGACTATGACGGCAATCAGCTGGTGGCCAATGTGGACTATTTCTGGGGGACCAGCAGCACCGATCCAGACGTAAGATATATCACCACGCTCATGCGCGCTCCTGTTTTGTACTTTGATGTGACCTACAGGTCCTGGAAGCCTGAGGATGATCTGAAGGCCACGCTGGACTATGACGAGGGGACCGTACAGATTGATTCTGACACCATTAGAGGGGCCACGCTGACGGCAACAGGTGATGGGCAGAAACTGGAGCCTCTCTCCACTGGGGACTTGGTGAAAGTGACCATCACCGCCCCTGTAGGGAAGATGCCCATCATTAATATCTTGGGCGATACCACCCATAACCCCACGATTTACGCCCCCGATCCTCTGCAGTATACCCCCGATCCCACCGGGGCTACCGGCGGCACCTATTATACCACCTTCAACATGCAGGAGGAGGACGTGACGGTGGAGGTCCGCTACGGACCTGTTCCGCCGCCCAATGAGAGGTATGTGAAGCTGACCGTCAGCGGTCCGGTCGGCTCCGGCGACGCAAGGCTGAGCGATACCAGAAATACCCATACCACGCCCGACCCTGTTCTGGCAGGGGACTGGGGTATCATGACGGCCCAGCTTGGAGATACCATGACCATCACCACCAATCCGGCTGCCGGCTATGTGGTGACCAAGGTGGAAGCGACAGGTGAGTCCGGCAGCATCACGGTGGCCCCGACAGCACCCAGCAGTGGAAGCACTTATACCTTCCAGATGCCGACGGCTATGTCCGACGGTGCCACCGTTGACGTTGTGGTCACCATTGAGAAAGCCAGGACGGACCTGCGGGTGGACTTGAGGAAGATTGATCCTGCGGGCAAGGCGGGCAATATGACCTGGCTGGAGCATACCACCGGTGTGGCGGACGACTGGGATATCAGTAATCCGAAGGGGCAGGACGTGATCGGCATCGCTGACCTGACAGCCGGCGATTCGGTGACGGTGCAGGTAAAACTGGAGTCGGGCTTCAAAGCGGAGCTCTATCACGATGGTATTCTTCAGATGACGCTGACTATGGACGGGGTATATACCTTCCATATGCCCAACGCCGACTCGGTGGTCCAGGTGAAGTATATCGAGGACTCTGTGATTTACTACGATATCACCATGGACGTGGTGCCTGACAGTGCGGTTGCCGATCCCACTTATGATGCGGGCAACCGGGCTTCCATCAGTGTGTCCTCCGGCGCTTCCGCCGGACCCATCAACGGCGCGGAGGCCCCCGTGACCGTCCGTGGCACCCAGTATGACCAGGTAACCATTTCGGTGACGGCTCAGGATGGATACTATGCCACCCTGGAGTTTGACCCTGCCAGTGTAGGCAGCACCAGTATGTTGTTGGGCGATGGGCAAAACTTTACCTTTACCATGATTGCAGGAGATGTGGACGTGAAGGTGGTTTTCCACCAGGGCGATCCCGAGGGCCATAAGGTGACCCTCCACCTGCTGGATGCCGCAGGCGCTCCCATTGACATGACCAATCCGGCCTATGCCTCTGTCCTCGGAGAGTTGGCAGATAACTTTGTCCAGTGGACGGATCCCGCCAACAGTGTGCTGACCAAGAAGACCGACGTGGTCAACGGCCTTGTGATCCTGGAGGACATTCCCTTCATGGATCTCGTGTCCGTAGGGGCAAAGGCCACCAGCCTGGACGCCCTTGCATACATCAAGCAGACCTATGTGAAGTTCGGTAACGAGGTCCTCTATCCCATTGCAGGCTACACCGATACGGTGGATGGGACCAACGTTGACCATCCCTACCTGCTAAAGGAGCGTCACTTTGACTTCCGGATGCAGAATGGGGACGTGGATGTCTACATTGTGTTGGACAACATTGAAAACGCACCTGATACACCCAGATATACCGCCGTTCTGACGGTGGAAGATCTGAGCCTTGGAGCGGAGGGTGACGCGGGCTACGCCACCCTGACCCAGAGCAAAGGACCCAAGTCAATCACGGTAAAGAGCAATGCGGTCTTTGATCCCGATGCTCACACCCTTACGGTGGAGCCTGGGGTGGAGACTCTGGAGCTCACTGTGGTGGCCAATGCCGGCTATTATCTGGACACGACCTCCATCTCGCCTCCCGAGCTGGGCATGACGGTGACTGAAACCTCCCGGACCACTGCGGTTACGGGGGAGACCACCTATACCTTTGAGGTGGTCACCATGCCCGAGGCCAACCTTGGCTTCCATGTGGTGCTGAGGAAGGGCTACAAAGCCACCATGGTGCTCCAGACTCTGGATGACAGCAATAATGTGATCTCCGTCAACAGCTATGTGGATACCATGACGGATACCGCCTGGCAGCCCGAGCAGAGCCGCGTGGTCCTCCACAGTGACGGGGAGCAATTCCAAGGCCGGATCACGGTTCAGCCCGGCTATTACATCAGTGATATCATCATCACCGGCGAGACAAGCAAGAATGCGTACAGCCTGGACAGTCAGACGGGCGGCAACGGCTATAACAATGGAAACGGCGGCGTTGTGACTATCCAGATGACCCAGCCCCAGGAGGACGTTGAGGTTCTCGTGATTCTGAGAGAGGGGCCGCCTCCCATTCCGCAGCCGAAGCGTTTGGAGCTGGTGGTTGCGGATGATGACAACCCCGGTACGGCCGACAACTGGGCCCAGCTGCGGATCGTGACCGATGGCACCGGCTATGAACCGAATCCCGGTGTGTATAAGGACGGTTCCTATACCACTTGGGTGGTTCCCAACAAGACCATTGAGATTTTGACCCACGCCGATACAGGCTACCATGTGGACAGCATTGTCATTACGCCGGCGGGTACCGGCGCAGCGATCCTGCCCACGGGAGCCGATACGGTGGAGTTCACTATGCCCGGAAGTTCCATTACGGTAAAGGTAGTCTTTAAGCAGGGCGATCCCGAGGAGCGGGAAGTGCGGTTGGAGATTATTGACCCGGACGGTGTGAAGGAAAAGGTGGAGCTGACGAACACCCACAATGTCAGCGGCAATACCTTCAGTCCCGATTGGGTGGCCACCAACGACGGCAATGTACTGAAGGCTCACACAGGTGATGTCTTTACCACCCTCGCCACAGTTTTGGCGGCGCATCCTGAATACCAAGCGCACATTGTGGCTGTGGCCGATGATGGAACGGTTCTGCCGTGGGAGACAGATGTCAACGGTCAGGACATTGTGGGTCAGTTCGTAACGCCCATGGATAACGTGACTGTTACAGTGGAGTTCAACAATGAGGATGGCAATTTCCTGGTTCTTTCTGCCGTTGGCCCCGGTGGCGTGGGCGACGCTGGTAAGGCCTCCATTGTGGAACCCGCTGACAAGACCGGAACTGCGCTCAGTAACGGCAGCAATGTGAAGAAGATCATTGCCGACGGGGAAGATGTGACCGTTGTTATTACGCCTGAGTCTGGCTACTCGGTCAGGGGGATCACGACCTCCGGTGGTCCTGTGGCCTGGAACTATGTGGCTGTTCCTGCCGGCAGTCCGGCCGGAAGTGTGGCCATTGGCTTTAAGATGCCTGATGCGAACACCGGAGTGACAGTGGAGTTCCAGGAGGGGCCGCCCCAGGAATACACTGCGAATATCATCCTCCATGACAATACCACCCAAGGCGACGCTAAGTTTGACGACAATAATCAATATGCGATCTCCGCCCCGGCGGGAACGGGTATTGGTGCGTGGGTCTATGCCAATACCGGCTACTATATCGTGGACATTGAATTTGATCCCAATACGCCTTACACATACAGCGGCAGCTATACCAACGGCGATTTGGACTTCGTCATGCAGAACTACAATGTGAATATCCACATTTACTTCTCTGACAAGCCCGAGCTGAAAGCAACCCTGGAGGTTTACGATTACGCCGGTTATGACCCGGCCCGGACAGACAATCATCACGCCTCGATGGAGAACACAGTCACGGGTAAAGTGACTGCCGATACGTATCACCTGGGTGTGGAGAAGATCACAGCGGAAGAGAATGACGTAGTCAAGGTCACTGTTTCCGATCCCAGACCTGGCTTTGCAGTGACGGTGGACGTGACGGCCGGCGGCTCTCCTGTGGCAACGAGGCTGAATGCCGACGGTACCTATGAATTTGATATGCCTGCCCTGCCCGTTACAGTTACCGTTACATACAAGAAGGGCGTGGAGGACGACCTCTGGGCGGAGCTGGAGTATGACGCGGCGGAGGGCAACGCTACCATCAGCGCCGTCATTGACGGGACAACCGTGACAAAGGGCCACCGCACCACCGACGGTAAGCTGGAACCCCTCCACGCAGGCGATGTGGTAACGATTGGGAATTTTGCTCCCAACCCTGCGTTGTTCCCCAACGGTGCGGACGCTATCATCATCGTCACGGATGCCGCCACCGGCGCACCCATTTATAACGATATCATCAAGGGGGTCACATCGACCGATACCCGCAGTTTTGTCATGCAGCCGGACCAGAATGCCCTGGTGGAGGTCCGCTTCCAGAATACGCTGCCGCCAGATTACTACTGGGTCACCCTAGTGGTGGGCGGCACTGCCGGCAGTGCTGATCTTACCAGCAGCATGGGTACGATTTCCGCTACCGCCAACGGAACCAATGTAATAGGGGAGGAGACGGGCAGAACCGTAACGCTGGACGTAAAGCCGGATACCGGCTATGCCCCCTATCTGGTGGAGGTGCGGAAGGTTTCCGATTCCACTGTTGTGCCTTTTGATACCTTTGTGAACGGGACATATACCTTCACCATGCCCGATGACGACGTTACGGTCACCGTTCTCTTCGAGGAGGCACGGAATGACCTGACTGCCCGGGTGCGGGTGCTGGATGACGGCGGAAACGCCGGGAATACCGCACTTCTGCGTCATGAGGCGGACCCGAAGCCCGGCGTGGACCTGCTGACTGGGCTAAAGTGGAACGACTATATTGCCCTGGACGTTGCTGTGGCGCCGGGCTACCGGGCAGATATTGTCACCAAAACCCCCAATGGTTTGGTAATCCTGAACCCGGACCTGGTCACCATGAACAGCGACCAGACCATGACTTTCTACATGCCCACCAACCGGGATCATGTGGTCATTGAGGTTCGGTTTGTGAAGGAGGATGGGTACACCATCACTCTGGACGTGGTACCTGGCAGCAGTGACAGTACCTATAACCCGGGGAACCAGGCCTCCATCAGTGTGGCTTCGGGAGCCTCCGCCGGACCCATCAATGGTGATGATGCGCCTGTCAGTGTGAAGGGTGTTCAGAATGAACTGGTAACGGTCACAGTGACTGCGATGCCCGGCTACTACGCCAAAGTGACCTTTAACCCCACCAGTGTGGAAAACACGTATGTGATCCTGTCCGACGGGGTGACCCACACCTTCAGCGTGCCTGCGGAGGATGTGGAGGTGACTGTGGAGTTCCTTGAAGGACCTCCTCCGGCTGAACACAGTGTGATCCTCCACCTGCTGGATGAGAACCGCACTGAGATTGACCTTGATACCCTGAGCCCTGCCGACCTCAACGAGCTGGCGGCCAACTTTGCGGAGTGGGTGGGCGCTGCGCCTGCCGCCGTTAAGACAGATGTGGCGAACAAGGATATGAGCATCCTTGTGCCCCAGGGAGAGACAGTGCATGTCCATGGGGAAGGGACAGGTCACGACATTTACAACTATGTCATTGAGGGATACGCCAAGTATAAGGGCAATATCCTTTCTCCCCTGGTTGGCAGCGAGAACCAAACGACCACGACCCTTACCGATGGCCGCACGGTGACCAATACCTATGATTTCAATTTCCTCATGCAGCAAGACGATGACGTTCATGTGTACATCGTCCTGGGCGATGATACCTTCAAGCGCACGGTCACGTTGACGGTCACTGATATCAGTGGAGTCAATGTGGGCGAGGCTGGTTATGCGGAAATTACCCAGGTCACGAAGCCCATTAAGGCGGAGAGCAATGAGACCTACGATGCCGCACGTCACTCTACCCCTGTGGAACCCGGTAATACCTTCCTGGTTTCTGTGACAGTAAATCCCGGATACATGATTGAAAATGCCGTGATCACCCCGCCGGAAGTGAGTCTCAGCCTCATTGAGGATCACGCCACGACGAACGGTGATGGCAGCACGACATACTATTTTGAAATGGTGACCATGCCTGACGCCAGCTTGGGTGTAAATATTGTACTCAAGAAGGGCTATAAGGCTACCATGGAGATGGTCAGTGGCGACAATGTGGGCTATGCAGGGACGGGAACCGGCTGGAATGAGGACGGTAGTCTGCTGTTCCCCACCTCGGTCCATGGTGAGAACGAGGCCTTCACCGGCCAGGTAGAAGTCCAGCCCGGCTGGTATATTGCTTCCATCCGTGTGGAAGGAGAGAGCACCCTCACCAACTACACCGACCGGCTGACGTACAGTGGAAACGGTTACAACAATGGTGCTGGTACGAATGTGGATGTTGACGGTGATGGTGTCATTGATTTCCTGCCGGTGACATTGACGATTCTGGGTCAGCCTGCCGAGGACATCAAGGTGTATATCACCTTGAAGGAAGGTCCGCCCGATCCCGACAAGTACAGCCTGACCCTGACCGTGGAGGACGACGGAAACAGCGGCGACGGCAACTATGCTGTTATCACCGGGGTGGAGGTAAAGGATGATCCCAACCTGACCCGGCCTCACGTTACCAACGGCGGCAGCGGGGGTACGGTGACCAGCGATACCTATAGTTCTTTGAGCATAGGACAGTGGGTCTATATCCATGCGGACGCTGCCAAAGATTACGTGATCGACGACGCTTATGTGGATCCCGCCAGCCTGGGCACCTATATGGAGTGGGTGGACGATAACACGCTGAAGGTCCAACAGCCCGGTGGCAACCCCACCGTGAAGGTGAAGTTTGTTCCTAAAGGAACAAGGAACCATACAGTGACCCTTCATATCAGCAATATTGGTGCCGCTACCGGCGCAGGGACTGCTACGGTGACGAATACCACTGTCAATCCCAATACCAGCATCAATGCAGATGGACGGAGTATGCCCATTCAGACTGGTGATGATTTGGATGTTCAGGTGATCCCCGGAGCCACCGACTACGTCCAGGTCACTATTGTGACGGGTGGCACGACCACGATCCAAAGCACTACCGTTGCTGGAACTCAGGTCACAGACCTCTTTAAGGCTCTGCCCGGGGATGCGGAAGTGTATGTGACATTCAGCGATACACCCTTTGAGAAGCCTGTCCTGACCCTGAACGTGAAGGGCCAGGTGCTGACGCCGCCCAACCAGGCGGAGCTGACGGTGGACGGGGACCTGGACGGCACAGTGGAGTTGACCCAGACAGTGGACGCCAACGAGCCCACGGCAAACTCCTTCACAACGACGGTGGCGGAGAACGGCCAGGTCACCGTCACCCTGAAGCACCAGACCGGCTACACCGCCAACATCACCTTCAGCGAACCCAGCCTGTCTCCCACGCCCACCATCGACGGCAACGGCAACCAGGTGTATACCTTCCCCATGCCCGACGTGGCCCAGCTGATCGTGGATGTGGAGTTTGTGGAGGGAGAGCCCCCCCAGCGGACCATCAATGTGGTGCCGCTGCTGCGGCTGCCGAATGGCACGACTGCGCCCATTGACACCATGAATCAGGGCGATGCTCAGTTTGTGGACGGTACAGGAACGCAGCTGGGCTACTCCATGGCAGCCCCTGTGGGGACGGCGCTGCAGATCGACGCTGTGGCTCGGTATGGCTATGTCATTGACCAGGTCACTGCCGACGCGGGGATCACATTCGTCCAGAGCGGTACTTTGGCGAACACCACGGTCAGCTTGAGTATGCCTAACATTGATAACGGCACTGTCTATGTCTACTTCAAGGAGTCCTGGCCCGATGAGGGTGAAGTGACCCTGAAGGTCATTGACAACAATGCTGATACGCCCGCGGATGACCACGCCCAGCTCACTGATACGGCGACCGGGACGAAGACCGGAGATTTGTATACCGCCATCACCGGCGGCAGTGCTTCGGAGACCATCGTGACGGCGGATACCCACCAGCTCCGGGTGGATGTGTGGGGCATTGATGCCACCACCAAGGCCACCGAAGTCATCACCGACTGGGCCGGCAATGTTCTGACCGCCGGTATTGACTACACCTGGAATACCGATGCCACCGGAACCTATATCCTGGTGGATATGCGTGCCCCCATTATGACGGTGGAGCTTACCTTTGAGCCGAAGGGACCCGAGGATCGGTTGAAGGCCACCCTGTCCTATGATGATACCACCGGCGGCGTGGTGGAGATCGTGTCCGGTACGCTGACGGCAGTAAGCAGCAATGGACAATTTTTGGAACCCTTGTATACCGCCGACAAGGTGGATGTGACCATCACGCCTCCCGCGGGGAAGGTGCCCGTCATCCAGGTGACCGGGGATACAACCGGGGCGGTCCATACCTATGTGCCTGATCCCATGACAGAGACTGCCGGGGTGTATACCACTGCATTCACGATGCAAAATGAGGACGTGACCGTGAAGGTCCTCTTCACGGATGCGCCGGACCCCGATGAGCGTTTTGTGAAGCTGACCGTCCAGGGTCCTGACCACTCCGGCCAGGCCCACCTTGCCGATCCCGCCGGTCAAACCACAACGCCGGATCCCGTTCTGGCGCCCGATCCTGCCAACCCCGGCAATAACTGGGGCGTGATGACTGCGACTTTGGGCGACACCATGACGCTGACGGTGACGCCGGCTGCCAGCTTTGCCGTGGCGGCCATCAAGGGCGTGACGGTGGACGGTGTGGATATCACTATAACTGGTCAGACTGGGCCCAACACCTATTCCTTCGACATTCCCGCCACTCTGGCCGCCGGCGCTACGGTGGATGTTGTGGTCACCTTTGAGGAAGCCAAGACGGACCTGCGGGTGGACCTGGTGAAGAACGACCCGGCGCCTGCGCCCAGCGGCAACGTGGCCTGGCTGGAAAGCGCCTTTGGTACACCGGACGCTACCGACACCACCCAGCCTGCAGGCAAGCGGGACATTGGTATCACTGGCCTTGCCCCCACCGACCTGGTGAAGGTCCATGTGGACATTGCCATCGGCTATAAAGCCGAGGTCTCCATCGTGGGCACCGGTGTGGTGGCGACCTTTACCGCCAGCGGAACTTATGATCTCTATATGCCCAATGCGGATACGCTGGTTTACGTAGAATATATGGAGGATGCCATCCGCTACAATATCACCTTGGATGTGGTGCCCGGCAGCGATGACAGCACCTACAACGCCGGCAACATGGCCGAGATCCATACCGATTACAGCGGTACGGCCGGTCCCATCAACGGCGATGATACCCCCGTTACCGTGAAGGGTGAGGTCAACGATGTGGTGACCATTCAGGTGAAGCCGCAGAATGGCTATTACACCCGGGTAACTTACACTTCTGACACGGACAGTGTGGTGCGGAATCTGACTGCCGATCTTTTGGATGAATCTCTCTATACTTTCTCCGTGCCCAAGGGCAACGTGACAGTGAAGGTGGAGTTCATCCCCGATGATGTGCCCAAGCCCGAGCATGACCTGACCCTCCACCTGATGGAGGAGAGGGAAGTGGGCGGCGTGCCCACTTATGTGGTCATCGACCCCACAGATGTGGGCAGCAAATATAGTGGCCTCCTGACCGAACTGCAGAGGAACCTGGCGACCTGGGCAGGCGGCAGCCTGAAGATCGATGCCAACCCCACACTGGCCAACCCCATCTCTGCCAAGGTGACCATGGACGAGATGGTGACCGTCCACGCCCAGGCTACCAGCGATGGGACCAAACTCCTCGACTATGTGAAGGCGGCTTATGCGGAGTATGGCGGCGTTATGCTGGCCACGATCCAGCCCGGCGGGACCATCCCGGGCTATCAGGATGTCTATGATCCCGCCGGCTCCGGTACCCGTATTTCCCGCGACTTCACCTTCAAAATGCAGGATGGGAATGTGGACGTCTACATCGTGCTGGAGGACATTGATAAGGCACCGCCCACGCCCGAGTATGTAGCTGCTCTTACCGTGGAGGACGAGACTGATCCCGCCTCCGCCACCGGCACCGCCGGCTCCGCTACTTTGAGCAGGGAAGCCCCCTCCACCGAGTCGGTGACCGTCGGCAGCAACGATACCACGACCGCCAACACTGTAGGTATGACGGCTAATGAGACCCTGACGGTCAACGTGACCGCCAAGCCGGGCTATGTGCTGGACCGGATCACCGTCACCGACCTGGGCCTGGGTATCAAGGCGGACCTGATTTCCGAGACACCCCAGACCGACGGCAGCATCGACTATGTTTATGAGGTGAAGGTACCCGCCGACATCGCTCAGGATATCGCGGTGAACGTGTATCTGCTGGGGCTGAACGTGGGCCGTCCCTTTGATCCCTACCAGTCCGAGTGGTACAATAGTCCCGATTACGCCCATTACGGAGACAAGGACCTTAGCGAATACCATCAGGAAGGCTGGCTCCTGGGCTGGCTGGCAGGGGATCTGGATGAGGACCTGAAGGCTGACTGGCCCCTGACCGATGGTCAGCTCCTGGTCACCATCCCCACCCTTTATGAGTACGATACCACCCTGGGCAGCTATGACCTGACCGACGCCGACGCTCACGAGTTCAAGTTCTATATCTACGATGTGGATGCCGATACCTATACTCTGCTGACGGAGGGGACCGATTACACCCTCACGCCCGCAGGCACGGCGGCCGATCCCTTTGCCCATGATGAATATTATGTGGGCTCCGGCCTCCAGGGCAGCCGCTTTATCTTCACCGAGCTGACTGCCGGTGTTCTGCCGACTCTAGGCGGGTTGGATAACGGCCTGGTGGACAAAAACGGCAAGAAATGGACCCTCTTTGTCTCTGCCGTGGATGCACAGCCCAAAAATCCCGCCCGGGCGGAAAGCGGCAAGACCGAACTGGTCATCTTTATGGAGGAGGGCGATTTGAAGGCCACTGTGACCTCCCCCTACGGCGACGCCACCATGACCGGGCCCGGCGTGCCTCCCACGGTCAGCATCTTGGGCACTGACCACACCATTGATAAGCTGTCCACTGGCGACAAGGTGGTGGTCAGCGACATGGATCCCCAGGATCCCACCAAGGTCCTGGTGGGTGTAGTGGTCAACCTGCTGGATAAGACCACTGGCGATCCCGGCGCAGGCTCTGTCAACGCCACCCGGGTCGATACTGACGGCGTTATCACCTATGAGTACACCATGGAGGATACCGACGTAGAACTAGTGGTGGTCTACAACGACGAGGACGATCCCCTGAAGGAGAAGGGCCCCCACATTGTCACTGTCCGCAAGGTGGACGATGGTGGTCTGCCTGAAAACGGCGCCACGGTGGAGGATCTGGACGTAGCCATCACCGACTCCGATCAGAAGGGTGATATCTGGACCGTGGCCTATGAAGGCAATGTGGTCCAGGTGAACGTGACCCTGGCCGACGACTGGCGGGCGGAGATCACCGCTGTGGATAAGAAGGGCAACAAGGTCCCGGTGGACACCTTTGTCCCCGCCGACCCCGATGCGGCGGGTTATGACATGTACGGCAAGTTCTATATGCCGGCGGACGTGGATGTTGACGTGACCGTTACCTACATCCATGAGCCCATGCCCGATTATGACCTGACTTTGCGTCTGGAGGGACACGATGGCCTGGCGGACAACGCCGCTGAGGTCACCGTGGGCGACAGCACGCCCACCGTGCTTCTTAGTGCCGACGGCGGCCACGATGTTGATGGTCCCAAGGCTGTAACGCCCGGTACGCTCTTGACCCTGCATACTGAGGTGGCGGATGGCTACAGTGTGGAGAAGGTGGTCATGATTACCGGCGGCGTGGAGGTGGAGATTCCCCTCATTGACGGTGACTCTCTCCCCATTCCTACCATGCCTATGGGTGTCACCGAGATTGTGGTCACCTATCAGGATAAGACCCAGACCGCCCGGCCCTTTGACCCGAACCGTGTGCCCGCCGATCCCGACGACGAGAGCGAGACCCATCAGGAGGGCTGGCTCTTGGCCGAGCTCCATGAGGACGAGACCACCGGCGAGGCCGACGGCTTCCACCTGCGGATCCCCACCCTCCACAATAAGAAGGATGGCGCTGACAACTTCTATGATGCCGGTACCGACGGCATAAAGGATCAGCCCCAGTATCAGCTCTATTGGAAGGACTCCATGGGCAACTTCCAGCCCCTGGTGGAGGATACGGATATCTCTATCGCCAATCGGGCAGTGGTGGAGCCTAGAGACAACGGCGGTATTTACTACGGCTACGAGTTCGACGTGCGGCTGCTGCTGGAGCCCACTCTGTGGGGCGGCTATACGCTGCGGGAGTACCTGGAGAACGGCGGCTCCCTCTACATCACAGCCCAGGGCGGGGGGAGCGGCGAGGCCGAGAGTGAGAAGACCGAGGTGGTCCTCCTGGTGAGTGCCTTGCGGCCCTTCGACCCTGACCGGGTGGACAGTGAGGACTATAAGGACCACTGGATCCATGCCGACAACCGGGGTGACCACATGATCATCACCGTACCCACCCTGGCCAACAAGAAGGGCGACATCTTCCAGGTGGACGGCGACCTCCACACCTTCGATATTTACCTCATGGAGGACGCTACAGGTGTAGACAAGGATGCAGAACCGGATAAGAGCGCGGATCTTGTCAAGGTCACCGATCTCATGGAGATCTACAACTACGAGAAGTATCTGGATCCCTTCTGGCTCCTGCCTGATCCCAAGGACTATGAATATCAAGACCGCTATGAGAACGGTGTCTACTATACCGACGACACCGTGGATCCTGAGGCGGAGTACACCGGCGCCAAATTCGTGGCCCGGGTCCTGACCGACGAGGAGATCGAGGCAAGGTATGCCGATGATCCCGATAAGGCGGATGATATGAAGGCATATGCCGACGTCCTCCGCCAGATCCTGGACAACGACGGCACGGTCAACAAGGAACCGAATAAGACCCCCCACCGGCTCTACATCACCGTCACCGACAATGATACTGGAAAGGAAGGGGACCTCACCGACCTGGAGGTCACGCCCTACTACATCCTGAAGGGCATTCTGGAATCCTACGCACCTCAGCATACGGCCTACTTTGACTTCTTCCCGCTACTGGAGGATGTGGACGGCACTGACCCGGACGTGGTGGCCGACCTGACCAGCTATGAGGGCTATAATGACGAGCGGGAGAATAGAACGCCTGCCCTGAGTTTCCCTGTGATCCGCAATGAAGGACAAGGCTTGTGGCAACTGGACTTTGAGCTGAAGTCCTCCGAGCTGCTGGGCCAGTGGCTGCTGGTGGTCAGCAAGCCCGGGCATATCGACTACCGCTGGACTGGCTTGACCCTCAATGAGGACTTGTTGGATGATCCTGCCGATGATCCCAATTATCCCACCTTTACTCTGGTGGAAGTAAATGGGCAAGGGCGGGTGGAGACCGATGAGAATAGCGATCTGCTGCCTGGCGTCATCGCCCTCATCGGCGGCGATGTGGATGGTAACGGAGTGGTGAAGCTGTCTGACCGTAATATCGTGCTGGATTATGCCCGGTACGAGCGGGATTACACAGAGGAACTTGATCCCTCCCTGCCCGATTGGGAAACCTCTATCTACAATCCGGAATTTGAAGCCTATTGGGCCGATTTGGACGGCGATGGAAGAGTGACTATGGCGGACCTTGCTATTGTCATGGATGAAAGGAATAACAACCTAACTCAGGTGGACAGTGATGCCCAGTCCAGACCTCTGCTCCGAAGCGAAGTTGCTACCATGATAGAGGAGCTGGCTATGTTTGCAGAGATCATGCTGCCCGAGGAAGAGCTGTTGCCGGAAATCTCGGAGGAAGATCTACTTGAGGGGGAGATGACGGAAAATCCGGAATCCCCGGAAGAAACGGAGTCCCCCAAAGAACCACCTGTAGATGTTGGAAATCCGGAAATTCCAGAAGAGCCTGTGGAGCCGGGAGAACCTGAGAAACCGAATATACCGCAAGAACCTGAAATTCCACAGGAACCGGAGATTTCTGAAAATTCCGAAGAGCCGGAAGGGCCGGAGGAGCCGGAGGAGCCGGAGAAACCGGATGTAGATTCGGCAAACCCTGAAGAGTCCGAAATTCCTGGAACGCTCGGGGAGAAGGAAATTCCGGAAGAACCTGCTGCGCCGGGACTTCCGGAAGAGACAGGGGCTTCCAATCAGGGGGATTTTGAGCCTCCTACAGAACAAGTGTTTGAAATGGACCCAGTCGTCACTGAAATAAAGTGGGAAGAGGATATTTCAAACGAGAAACTGGTGTAATTTGGAGAAATGAAAATTCTTCGTGTTTACATAAAAGAGCCTTGCAATTTCAGGCAAAATGGGATATAATAGTCAAAACTATGTGTATTGCCTCCAGTAAAATACATATTTTGGCATTTTTGCAAGAAACTGGTGAATCAAAAATGCAGCCAACACAGCATAACAACCGAATAAGTTTCCTAAGGCAAGGCGCAAAACGCCTTGCCTTAGGGGCTGTTCAGAGAGTGCTGATGAATTCGCCGGGGCGTGATTTTGGAAGAAAACTGCAAGGTAAGAATGCTGAAAATGATTTCGACAGGAAAGGAGGTGGCTCGACGATGAACAACAGAGCGTTCCAAAAACTGCATATGACAAATGCGAGCCGCCTCTGCCGTCGAGGGATAGCAGCTGTTCTTAGCGGAGCTTTGACTTTGGGACTTATTACTCCCGGGGCTTTTGCTTGGGATGATACTGCTGATGTTCACATTCCTGTTGAAGGGGAGAAGCCCCTTATTACCATTGAAAGTAACGGTGTTATTGATGACTTTGGTAATCTGACTGGTTATCTGGAGGTGGCTCTTCGGATCAAGCTCCCTGAGGGGCAGACATTTACTTCTTTGGGCGTTTCGTTGGAATATAATAGTGATATTTTAACACCGGTGAACTGGGTGGACTCTGAGGGAGAGACTACGCTTGTGGACATGGCTGGTACAACTTCGGACAGCTATAAGACACAAGCACTTTTCCGTACCCTGAAGGACAAACAAATTACTACCGCTATCTCTCATGTCAGTGGTCCTTACACTTTGTCAGTGGATCCTGAGGAACCTGCTCCCGGCCCTAGCGGAGAGGAAGGCAGTGAGGATGCACCGGCTGCTCAGGCGGACGGAACTCCCAATGGCCTTTTCTACATTGCAGCAGAAACCAGTAAGCCTGTTACGCTGGAAGGGGACACAATGCTGGCTGCTGTGCGGTTCCAGTATGACCTCAATAAATTGGACCAGACCCAAAACCCGTGGCTGAATCTCCCGGATGGGGTGAAACTGCCTGACGGCGTGGATGCGTCCAACTACGATTCCACCAAATGGCTGCCTGATGGAGATAACTGGCTGATTCGTTTTGCTCCGGATGCTGTGGCTGCCGGTTCTTTCGTGAACCAGCAATTATTCTACATAAGCGGCAAAGGTACTCAGAACGATAAGAACAAATTTTATTACTCTGAGGAAGGCGCTGCTTCTGTTGGCCAAGTGGTGGCGGTGAAAGATTCTGACGGTACACTTAACCGCACCAGTAACCTGCTGACCTATGATGATACAGAAACCACCAATATCCGCTTTACCCTCCAGAACCGCCCGACCTATGATGCGGAGGTGCGCTCGAACTTTGCCACCATCGTGTACTTCTCTGGAACCAACATGATTGGCGTCCAGACTGTCCTTCCCGGTGACGCACGGGTGGCGGTGAACACCTACGTTGAGAAGAACTTTATCCATCCCGATTTGCGGTATTCCGAGCATATGAACGACGCCGACAGAACAGACTACATGGATAGTCTGGAGCGGGAATACAATTATCGGGGTAAATATCCCTATGACCAGCCCCGGCCCATGGACGATCCGGCGGGAGAGCCCTATACCCGGACGGATGGGAATGACTATCCATTGACCGCCCATTTGGATTATGCCTTTTATAAAAGGCCGACCACGTATACAATTGTAGAAGATCCCGATGGCTCCCTCACTCCTGCCGATGATACCCCGGCCCGGTGGACTGGAGACGAGAAGGTGGAGTGGACCGCCCAGGATATGAGCACCGTCACAGATCCCACTGTGGCGGATTTGCCCTACATAAACGGCTGGGCTGTTATCGATGATTTGGATGACATCGAAAATGTTTGGACCACCTTTGGCGTGGGTGAGTTGGCAAATTGTAATCCTGCTTCCGGTACTTATTCTACGGAGGGGGACTCTGCATATTTCCGCTTTGCTGACTTTTCCGACTTGAAAAATGGTGATGTGATCTATGTCCGGGCTTGTTATGAGCCGGGGCCGGATTTGTTAACAAATTTCTATTATACAATTACGACGGAACCTACATTGCGTCGTTATACTTATACGGCATCAACGTCTACTGGTGGTGCTACTTATGCGGTCCAGTATCAGTATGAGAGAATAATAAATCAAAATGGCTTGATATGTGGTGTTTCACAGGCGCGAGATCCCGCAGTGCGTGTGAAATTTGAACCTGATGTGGCGTCGAGAGGAGTTAGAAAGGGAGAAATCGATCCCTTTTATATGCAGCAAGAGGTTGAAAATGAAGATGTTATTGACGTAATTTTAACTCCTGCATCATCGATAGTGTCTATGGACTATGCTTTGGTTGACCGTTATGGCTGGAACTTTATGGTCGGCGCTGACCGAGCAGCGAGCGGAGATGATAGGACTCCTGAGACGATTACAGATGACAACTTTGACTATGAACATTTTACTTTTGATACAAGATTGGGTACTGAAGGATTAATTTATGATGCAACACGGAATACGTTAATAGAAGAAGGACTAAAGCTGGTTCAGGGAAAAGATAATGTATTATCGAGTCATTGGGGACTTGAGACAGCGAATGACTTGAATTTGAGGCAAAACGCTAAGGGCGATGAATTTACGAATCGAAATATTGCCGCGGCTCGTACAACCTTTACTAATATGATTACGGCTGCTATCAATGCAGGATATACCGACGAGGAGATCATGAACCTCTCCTGGCATCAAATGCAATATTACTTTTTGCATGGGGTCTTAAAGACGGACACAGAGGCAAAGGCGGAGGAGACTTACCCTTGGTGTCGCCGTTTGGATGGGTGTATCAGTGCAGACGTTACAGTCGTCAGCGATTTGGAAACCTTGCTGAAGGCAGCAGACGATGCAATTATTGGTAATACAGCGTCGATGGATACGCTTATCGACCTTGCTTTGGTAAATGAAAGTCCCATGTACCTTCGGGCCGATGAGGGCGGAGGAAATTTCACTGATTTGGCTGCTTTTAAGAACCAGATTATCGAAGTGGTTCGCAATGCTGGAACCTATGAGCTTACTTGGGAGCAGGTCCAGTATGCCCTTCTACACGGGAATCAACTGGCGACCAACGGCGAGGATACTACTGCGTTCAATGAGGATTACTGGTGGTATGATGGAGGACGGAAACTGCAGAATTGGAATGGATTTTTGAATGCGGTCCGGGATTATTCCACCACACGGCGGATGGCCATTCTGAATACGGCCAAGGACAACTGGATGAATATTGTCCATAATCTGGCTACAAAGGATGTGGTGGGTGATCCCATCACGGCGGTAACACCCTATACCACCGATGATTTGAATTTGCTCCGCCAGCATGTGACCCGGGCTTTGGATGCTGCAGCCCTCAACAATCTGCAAACGCCTACCTGGTATCAGGTGCAGTATTATATCATCCATAATTTGGGTACTCCGGATCAGAATTCCTTCCCGGTTGCCCCCACCCCCGATCAGCAGGAGGAGATGGATGATTACTGGTGGTATGATGGTGGGACAAGGCTTGTGGTTACTGACGTGCCCACGCTGCTGGAAGCCGCCAAGCAAGCGAACGATGGAAAACCCAGCGCTCTCAATAAAGTGACATTGGACATGATCAATGACACCATTGGATTGCGGAAAGACTTTAAGGGGACTCCTTTTGCCACGTTACAGGAGGCCACGGATACCATTTGCGCCATGGTAAACTTTTTGGGTAGAGATTATTCCAGTTATGACTTTGCCCGAACCCAGTATTATCTGATTCACAATGAACCAGCAAGAACACCGGCAATAGCAAACCGGGAAGCTGCTTACTATTGGTGGGAAAATGGAGGAAGTCCTTCTCCGGTGGGCTTTACTGAACTTCCTCCTGCCAGTGTAGCCAGTGAGTCGCAGTTGGCTGGTTTTATTGAGGAATTGGTAGACGCTGCCTACCGAGCGGTCTACAATGGCAACACGGCGGCATGGGATAATCTGACTGACGACATGCTGGTGGGTGGCCGCCTGATTGAGACGGAAGATCCTTCTATTACCGCTTTTGAGAATTTGGACAAGTGGACGGCAACGGACTTTGCAGCCCAGATGGAAGCGCTGGTCCAGACAGCCTCCGGGCCTCAGGATGCCGCAAATCCGGTTCCCTCGGTACCTATCCTTACCTGGTATCAGACCCAGTATGCGGTGTTGAACGGGGGAGTTCTTCGAGATGACGCTGACATCGTAGCGGACCAAATGTCCGGTGCCATCAATTACTGGTGGAAGGAGAAAAATGTTCTCTCTACTGTAGACCCCGAGGCCAAATTTGCCGAGTTGGTGGCCCAGCTTGCCATTTTGGCTGCAGTCAATCCTGATGATGATTACGATTCCTTTGAAGCCAATTTGGACCTGTTCCTCAATGGCCCCGATGGCACTGGTGGCTGGATTCAGAATGCAGACAATCTGAATGACGCGGGACTGCTGGATCCTATGACGAACTTTGCAAAGTTTACCCAGGATGATTACCAGGCTAACTATCTGGATGCAGATATGTGGCGGACCATGGGTGAGCAGTTAGCTCGGGAAGTGGCGGATGGGACCATACCGGATATCAGCGATATTTCCTGGTACCAGGTAGAAGATCTTCTTGCCAACAACGGTTGGGGTGTGACGTTGCCTGATGATGATGCGGTGGCAGATTTGATTGGATTTGGTTTGGATGTATCCTATATTCCCGGCTGGGTACAGGCTAAATGGCCGGTGACCATCGCTGCATCTGCGATGCTTTTCTCCATCCGCCGGAATATGGCCCCGAATGATCAGATTTCTGATTTGACAGCACAGATTCAGAACCTGACTGTTGCTATCCAAGAGGATCCCTCTATGTTGGAAGAGTATGCCTGGCAGATCCAGGAACTGCTGGCGGCGCTGGAGGAGCTGAAGGCTCTGGTGGCGCCGGAAGAGCCGGTGATCACACCGCCTGTTGACGAAACTCAGGAACGCCCTGTAGAGACGGAGGGAGCAGCAGAGCAGCCGGAGGAGCCGCCTGTGGCGCCGGAAGAGCCGACGCCCGAGATTCCCGCCGATTCGGATACCCCGGAGGAGCCGGGAGAGTCCCTCCCCGATGAGGAGATCCCGCCCCTGAGCGAGACGCCGGAAGAGCGGGAGGAACCGGCGGAGGAAGAGAAAGAGGAAACACCGCCGGAGATGGAGAAGACTGAGGAGCCTAACCTTCCTTCGAATCCGGAAGAGACCCCGCCCCCTGACAGCACGGAGGAGGACATTACCACTGACACAGTAAGGCAGATGATTTCGATGAGTATACGAGAAAAAACCGGGGGATATCTTTATACCGGTATCAATAAACTTTTACGGTGTCGGACGGGGCAAATCTTCTCCGGAAGTCCACCGCATTTGCGAAGTGCCCGGCATATCGTTTCCTATGACCCAATTGTGGTCAATACGTTTATAACAGGGAGGATACCCGCATGAAAATAACATGGAAAAAACGTTTTGTCAGTGCCACCTTGGCATTGACCATGCTCCTATCCTTCCTGCCGGCGAACCTGTTTCCTGTTGCCGCCGCAGTTTCCGAAGGTTCAGGATACGATATCGAATTTGTTCACAATGAAGGTGAATTTTATATCCGTGTCACTCGGTCCGGAGGTGATGTGGGGACAAGACAGTTTGCCTTTGCAGTCATGCCAAACTTTTCTGTGAAATACAATGGTGTTGTTGAGGCAGAAAGTAATCCTTTTGAACAGGTAATTGGACCTAAATGGGGAGATATGGCTGTAACAGGTGGTGGCGGAGCGTTTGCCTCCTACTATTCTGGCGGACCTATTTATTGGTATAATACAAGTTTGACGTTAAACAGTGGAGACAGAAGAGAAATTTCTTTTTCGGACTTTACCTGTAAGTATTCTGATACAGGGGAAGATATGCCGTTGCTGACGATTGAGAATATTGAAAAGTCGTTATCGGGGCAGGGAGATTATTCGGCTGATATTACGACACCAGGAGAGTATCCTTACGTGGTCGTTATGCGAGACATGAACGACAGTGCAAACTATTTTGTTTGCCATACCACAATTGGGGAAATCCAGGAATTCCGCCCTGCCAAGTTGGAAATTGTTTCTGCCAATAAGGACTTGATGAATGGTGTGTCAACGCCGACGAATGCGAACCAAGCCACACAGGCTCAGATTAACTTACTTAATTACTCAGATTTTCAAGTGACGATTCAGAATACCGGAACTGAAGATGCTTATCTTGTATATGATCCGGCGACAATGTCGAATGCAACAAATAGCATGATAAGCGAACACCAGAATAAGGGAGCGTGGCGGATAGCGGATGCCACCACAGGAACAACAGTAAGCGGTATTCATTTGGAAGATGGTACTGTTATTACACGGGATACTCCTATTCCTGGAGGAGCGAAATTTGTTGTTTCGGTGCGTTTAGGTGCTACTGGTTCAGGCATCCAACCTACAATTCCTTATTTTGGCGGCTATATTACCATGAAGTACACAGGTCAAACTACTTCTGGAGGTACGCTGAAGTTTCCGTGGAAGATTGTAAGAGCATCTCATATGCAAATCACCTTGGATGATTTCAGTTTTTCAGGAACTACTACGGTTCCGGGCTCCGGAGGGAGTAAGGATACAGTTACTTGGGATCCAAATCCGTCCAGCGCAATCGAGCATGCACAATCCGGCCGTGTGCAAAGTATTGCTTGGGCTCCGCCTGAGAACAGTGGATTACAATTAACAGTGAAGCAAAATGGAGCACCGATCAAAACAGCTAGTACTGGAACGACATTAGAAAACCTGGATAGCGGGACCTATACTTTTACAGGAACAGCAACAAGTACTGGTGTAGTATTGGTTGATGAAAGCAAGGAATTGACTTTCGAGGTTGTTCCAACGAAGGCACTGTCAGCAGGTACTTATGTTGGGTATATTACTCTTCGATATGGAAGTACCAGCACAAATAATACCCTTGCCGATCAAAAGCCCGGTATCGATAATGCACAGGTGCCCGGCGACTTTACCTACACCGCAAAAGTGACCTATACCGTTACAGCGGGTACCAAGACCCCGCTCGAGGCGCCAGAGCTGACTGCCACAAGACAGAGCAATGCCACAACGCCGAACGGCACGATCACGGTGACCAATGCTGGCGATTATCCTTCGGCGGCAGATGTCACCTTTGTACTGAAAAAGGGTTCTACAACTGTAGCCAGCAATAAAACTGGTGTATTCACCGGTCTTGAAGCTGGGGACTATACCGTGACAGCTACGACTACAAACACAGCTTACTCAAATAGCACTGCCACCTCCGTCACTGTGGATCCTCCTCTTGAATATACCGTCTCGGCCACCGCAAAGTCCTCCATCTCCGGCCAGGCAGGCGGCACGGTCAAGGTGGGCAGCAGCGCCGCCGGCGCGAACTCCTCGGCAAAGGTTACCGAGAATGATCCGGTTACACTTGTGGCCGCAGAAAGCACTGGCTACACCTTTAAAGAGTGGCAAAACAGCAGCGGTACCAAGGTGAGCAGCGACAAGAGCTATACCATTGAACACGTGACTGCGAATGCCTCCTACACCGCGGTGTTTGAGCCCATCCTCTACACCGTCACCTTTGACCCCAATGGCGCCAGCGGCGCAGCGAACCCAGCCTCGGCCAAACAGGCCACCCCCGGCGCGGCGGTCAACCTGGCAGCAGTGGGTACCATGTCCAAGGCCGGTTATACCTTCGGCGGTTGGAGTACTACCAAAGGCGGTTCGGCTCTTTCCGGCTCTACCTATACACCCACCGAAGACATTACCCTTTATGCGGTGTGGGATGTTGTCGGTATGAATTACTCCGGCAAGGCGTTGAAGGCGGCTACCTACGGAGACACGAGTTATAGCGACAACGTGGCCACTGCCACCGGAGGTTCCGGCAGCTTTACTTATTCCAAGGGTGCGGATTTCCCCGACTGGTTGGATTTGAATACGTCCACTGGTGCATTGACCCTGGCCAGCGGCAAGACGCTGCCCAACGCCAGCGATACGCCTTATACGGTGAACGTAGTAGCTACGGACACAAACACTACCCAAAGCAAGTCGGCTGCCTTCACCATCAAAGTGAATAAGCGTAATATTACTTTGTCTGATGTGACGCTTCGCGGCGGTTTGATTGCACAAACCACACCTGTGACCGACGATATCAGTACTGGTACGGCTACATCTGTAAACGCAAGCGGCGCAACGATTACAAATGTAATCAGTGGAGGCGCTACCCTGGCTGGTACCTGGAACATTACTGCACCTGCCAGCTATGCGGCCAGCGGAAATGCGACGGTAACATTTACTCCCGCGGATACGACGAACTACAATTCGGCAACGGTTACCATTCCGTATACCGCAACACCTCAAACCCGCAGCCTTACCATTGAACATCACGATGATACGACCACGACCTTCACGGCGGGGGGGAGCCATGCGGAGACTGTAACGTATGGCTACACCGCCTCTGATGTGAAGACCTGGACCGTACGGGTGACCAATAATGGTAATATGCCCATTACTAATTTCAAGATTACGGGAAGTGGCGATACTACTGCTTTTACGGTTGCGGATAATAATACCTATCCGATGACTTTGGCAGCAGGGGCCTCGGTTACCTTTACTGTGAAGGCGAATACTGGCCTGAACTACAAAGCAACGGCTTATACAGAAACCTTTAACATGACGGGTGATAACGGCGTCACCGGCAGCTACGCGGCCAACCTGACCGTTGGTCAGAAGGCTCTGGAATCCGTCACCATCCAGAGCAACGCCGCTGATAAGATCACCGTGCAGCAGGGGAGTGTCCTCTCCGTTGACACTCTGACGCCCACCGGGGCCACCGTGACCTATCAGTGGCAGTCCCGGACCGGCACCAGCGGAAACTTCTCCAATATCAGTGGTGCCACCAACGCCACCTATACCGTGACCGACAACGACGCCGGCAAGCAGTTCCAGCTGGTGGTCACCGGTACCGGAAATTACAGCGGAACAAAAACCTCCAACCAGCTGGGCCCGGCCAATTATAAGGCCGCCATCACTCTGAAGGAGGACGGCACCGAAACCGCCGGCTATACCGTGATCCTGCGGGAGAAGGGCGGCTCCGCCACGGTATCCACCACCTACAATACCACCAGTAAGAAATATGAGACCGCCGCCGGCGCTTTGGACGGCAGCAAGAGCTATGACGTGATGGTCTACGCCATCAAGGGCAATGCCTCCTCCACTCTGAAGGATGTGGGAGACATCTCGGCCTCCTCCCGTACCGCTGCGGTGGACTATTACAAGGTGCCCTTCGGGACCATAAACACCACTGCTCTTAATGGCCGCACCGACACCACCTCCTATACCATGAGCGCCACGGCGGACGGCGGCAAGACCATCACCACCAATACCGCCGTGCTGAAAGATACCACGGTGAGCTTTGCCCTCAGCAATGCCACCACCATCGGTAGTATGGACTACAATGTGACATGGACCAATGCCACAGGCTCTGGTACGCCGGCAACTACCGCAGCATGGACCTATTCGGGAACCAGAACTGAGGTCACCGCCACCCTGGCCCGGAACACCTATGTTGTTACTGGTCAGGCAGGCAGTGGCGTCAACAACTCGGGCTCCAACCGGATCACCATCTCCGGTACCGCTCTGGACGGCGCGCCCATCAGCGCCATCACCGGTACCGGCACACCCAGCGGCACTGGAGCAAACAGTAACGGCTCCATCAGCTTTGCCAATGTCCCCGCCGGTACTTATACAGTCGCCTATACGCTGGCGGCCAAGACCACGCTGGATACCGCAAATTCCAACCATATTCCCGAGACGACGCCCAATAACTTTACCGTGTCCAGCACGGCAAAAACCAATGTGTTCAAGATTGCTACCATTGCCTCCACCTATACCATCAGCATCACGGAGGGCGGCTCGGCTACCACCGGCAATAGCGACACTTATAACTATAAGGATGGGACTGTGAAAACCCATACGGTGACGGTGACCAATACGGGCAACGCTCCGCTGAATAACTTCACTATCACTGGCAGCGCGGACGCCAACTTTGATATCGACATGAGCAATGTGACCGCCTTGGGCGGGACCCTTCCCGTAGGCGGCTCGGTGACCTTCACCGTGGCGCTGAAGTCGGGGCGGAATGCGGGCTCTTACAGTGATACCTTTACTGTAGCCGCTACCGATCTTACCAGCACGGCCAAGACCTATGCATACCGTGCCACGGTGAACAAGCTGACCCTGCCCAATGTGACACTGACGCATATTTCGAACGTGACTACCACGGGCGGCACTCAAGGCTCTTTCAAGATCAATGATTACACAGGGAACAAGGCGGACTACGAATATCGGGTGGGTTCCTCCGGTAATTATGCCGCCCTGCCTGCCGCATGGCAGATCGCCAGTGACGGGACCGTGACCGTGGTGGGGGTAGTAAACAACGCCGACACTGTCTATCAGGTCCGTCAGGCCCTGCCCGCGGGCGAGACGACAACCAACTACAACTATGGCAGCGCGGGCAGTGTAACGATCCATTCTCCCGATACCGGCTATATCGAGTTGACCCTGACTAAGGACGGTCAACCTTATACCGGCCGGAATGTGCATATTGGGTCTGCCACTGGTACCCAGTTGAGAGAGACTGGAAGTAGTGGTGTCTACATGACTCCCGCTGCCGGTGTGAGCCCCAACACAGGCTATGCACTGTTTGTAGACGAAGTGAACATCAATGAGACGGTGGCTGTCTCCAACGGCAACACAACGAAGAAAACCGTGGCCTTCTACACCGTGACGGTGACAAAGGACGTCAGTGCCGCAACCACTACCGCCACAGGCGGTGTGCGGCTGGAGGAGAGCACCACCGGCACGACGACTACGTTTGTCTCTAAGAATGGAAACTCCCTGACTTTGAACGCCACCGCCGCCACCGGTTACGGCGGAACGGCGACTTGGGACGCTACGGTGGGCAGTAACACCACCCACCCCACCACGGGTTCTTACTCGGTGAGTAGCGCCACCGCTCCCGTGACCCTGACGGCGAAGTTCACCAAGAATGTAGTGACAGTGACGGCAAAGCTGAACGGAGATGTAGACACTGCATTCAATCAGCAAATCGAATTGAGAGTAGGAGACGAAGCTCCCAGCACTGGAAGCTTCGGAGCAGCCAAGACGCCGGTAAGTGGTGTCGCTACTTTCGAGGCTGTGCCTGCCGGAACCGCTTTTAATATCTATGTGGGCAGACAACCCACCGGTATCACGGTCACTGCAACGGCTGGCGGTACGGTGAATGTGAATCTGAATTACTACAAGGTCAAGCTGGCGGATAGCATTTCCAATGGCAGCGCCACTCTGACCGGAGGTATTACCAGGGGCTCGGACACCCTCGTCCTTTCCGGCGGCACCAATAACAGTGTAAACCTTGCGGCAACTCCCGCCGACAACTACCGTTTTGACAACTGGACGGTAGATCCTACAGAGGCTACTGGAAGTCTTGGGGGCACCACCGCCAGCACTTCCTGGCAAATCACAGGTACACAAACGAATCCGTATACTGCTGTAGTGACCGATGCAATTGTCATTACACCCCACTTTGTTCTGGACAGCTTGCCTGCCCCTACTGTGACGGCGGTCAAGGTGGATAATACGAGCGGTCAAATCACAGGTATCAGCATTGCTTCCAATGTGAATGTGACCTTCTATTATGTTGTTGACACAAATGCTAATACTACAACAATAGGAACGGATAATGCGATTCCCGGTACCGCCAGCGGCGGAACCGCTTCGGCTACGGGACTTCCCAAAGCGTTGACCGGGCTTAATCCAAACACTCACTACTACGTCCATGTGGTGGCGGTGAGCAATGGCGTGACATCTGCAGTGGGCCATGCTGACTTCTACACCGATTACACTGTGGTAGTGAATACAGACACTCACGGTAGTGTGAGCGTGGACAGCGGCGCAGCCAGTAAAATCAGCCAGAGCTTTGCTAAGGAAGCGGGCAGCACCATGACGCTTTCTACAACGCCTGATAGCGGCTATGTCTTTAAGGATTGGACGGACAGCAGAAGCGTTATCAACGGCAGCACACTGACCGTTCCTGCTACAAAGGGCGGCGGTAACGGAACCATCACGGTGACGGCCAACTTTATCGCCACCTACGGCGTGCAGTATAACCTGAACGGAGCCACTTCCGGAACGGCGCCCACCGACAGCAACACCTACCGTGAAGACGCCTCGGTGACGCTGACCAGCACCACACCGACCCGGAATGGTTATACCTTTGGCGGTTGGTCGTTGACGGCGGGCGGAACGACCGCGCTTACCAGCCCCGTGACCATTGCCACCATGAAGAGCGCGCAGAGCAGCGTGACCCCCGGCGGTAAGTTTACGCTCTATGCCATTTGGACAAGTGATTCTTGGGACGTGACGGTACCGTCCCTTGACAATCCCACCTTTAATATGAACACCAGCTCCACAGGCGCCCCCAGTTGGCTCAGTGGTGTGGATATGAATGGTTGGGTAAATGCCGGCGGCAGCGGAAACTATACCATCACCAAGGGGAATGCCAGCGATCCCGTCTGGAATTGGCTGGACATTACCTCTGATGGTAAGTTGAAACTGAAGGACGGTGCCCGTGTGGGCGATGCCAAGACCTGGACCTTCGGTATTCAGGTGATCGACACCGACAAGCCGGATGGCGACAATAAGAGAACTCCCACTGTTACCGTGACGGTGGATCCCGCCCAGCCGGTGATCGAGAGCTTTAGCTACGCTCCCGGCAGCCCGGATTATTATAAGGATCCTGTGGCGGTGGCCAGCAAGATCACCGCCGTGGTGAAGGACCCCTACACCGGTGCTGTGTTGAGCTATACCGGCGCTTCTCCCAAGGGCGAGTGGACGGCTACACCTGCTGCCTTTGATAAGCAGGACGGCAGCAGCGAAACCTACACCTTCACCTATACGGTGACAGACAGCGACAAGAACAACTATCTGACTGCGACTACGACTGCAAACCTGACCTCCATTAAGCGGAATCCGACTCTGACTGTGGGCAATCACGGTGTGACTGACCCGGCCCACAGCACAGACTACAAGTTTGAAGAGACCATTAAGTATAACCCCACTGCCGGGACAAAGACGGTGACAGTGGACATCAGCCACCTGGGCAACAGCCCGGTGACGGCCCTTGCCATTGCACAGACTACAAACACCGGCAATAAGTTTACAAACCTCAATAAGAGTAAGCTGGACGCAGTGTCTACAACCAACACCTTCGATGAAGGGGACCCCATGGACTTCACCTTCAACGTGCCCACCGGAGGAGTAGATGTTGGCGATTACACTCTGACTTACCGGATTACCGGTACGGCAGCTCAGGGCGGGGATGTGGATACACCCAATCCTGTGCTGACCTACACCTACGTGCTTCATGTGGAGCCTGCCGAGTTGGATTACGCCACCCTGACCCTGACCGCTCCGGCGGCGGGCAGCACCGGCGATTCCACTCCCGGTAAGAGCGGTGCCAACATGAACAATTACACCGGTGCAGTGGCCTGGACGCCCAGCGCCAGCTTCACGGCCGGACAGCAGTACACCGCCACTATTACGCTGACGCCCAACAAGAACTATATTTTTGTGGATCCCAATGCCACCGGGTATAGCGTGAACGGAACGGTTGCTACCCCGGGCGGTACTTCCGACGGGCAGGGAGGCACGGTGGCTTACTCAGTGGCCGCTGACGGCTCCCGGGTGACGTTGACCTATGAATTCGCGGCCCTGCCCGGTGATGGCCTGACCATTACGGCCAAGAAGCTGGGCTATGACAGCGGTGAAGTGACCAGTATCTCCGCGCAGGCGGCCCTGAACCAGACTTTCTACTATGCCGTTACCACGGCGGATGTGGATCCGGCGGCAGTGACACCCAGTGACTTGAAGAACCATAGTGCAGCCGGCCTGTCTTCCGGCCTTGTGAAGTACGGAAGCGGCACGGGTACGCTGAACAGCGGTACGTCCACCTGGACCGGACCTGACAGCCTGACCGGACTGAAGCCACATACCACCTACTATGTCTATGCTACAGCCCAGGCAGAGAACGGCACCGGTGGCTTCGTGAAGACAAATAAGGTCAGCTTTACCACCGATTACAAGGTGACCGTAGTGGCCACCGAGGGTGGTTCCATCAGCGGCGGCGCCACTGTGCCGGAGAATGGAAGCGTAGACCTGGCGGTGACGACAAGTATCACCCCCAATGCTACACCGAAGAATACCGATGGTTGGGCCTTTAAGGAGTGGCTGGTGGACAATAGCCCCTATAACGGTCATACCACCACAAGCAGCTTCGCTTATACTCCCACTGCGGCGGAAAGCACGCTGACCGCTGATTTCCACAAGAAGATTTACGGTGTGCCCCTCATTACGGGAACCGTGGGTGTAGGGGAGACCCTCACCGCCACGGTGAACGCAGGTTCCGGTGAGCAGGTGGGTATCGGTGATGGACCTATCACGGATGCACAGCTGGCTGGTGAAAATGTGGAGTACAAATGGGAGAAGCAGGTAGGCAGCAACTGGGTCACGGTGGGAACGGACAGCAGCACCTATGTTGTGACGGCTGCCGACGCCGGCGCCAAGTTCCGGGTGACCATCACCTATAAGGGCGATCCCGACGTGGACGGTAACTTCACTCATGTGACGAGCCGTTCGACCAACGCCAACATCGTGCCCCTGCAGCCGCCCACGGTGGAACTGGAACCGGCTACCGGGAACAACGGCGGTTTGACCATGACCATTACCAAGTCTCCCGACGACGAGAATCCCAACAACAAGGTGAAGGATTACACCGTTAAATTGGTGGATAAGACCACCGGTCAGACTGTGGATGACACGGTAGTCATCCCGGCGAACGGCAGCGGTCCCTACACCCATACCTGGGATCTGGGAGAGAGCTACAACACGCCTAAGGATCTGGACCCCACCCACACTTATGAAGTCATTGTAGTGGCCCGTCCCAATGACCAGGACAGCTACAGCAATTCTCCTGAGGCCAAGTCCACCGAGGAGCCCAACCCCGCCAAGCGGAAGGTGACCAGTATTGATTACACCTGGGCGGAGCGTACCTTCAACGGCGGCTATCAGCTGCCCTATAATACAGCCCCCTCCGCTGTGAGCGGTGGTGACATCACGGTCACTTCCACCATGCAGGCGGCCAGCGCAGCCAAGCGGAGCGGCGCCTCCGGCGCTTCCACCTTCGCAGTGTTGGCTGACGGCCAGCAGTGGGAGGCTGCCACCTATGATATGGCGGTGTCCGTGGCTGAAACAGCTCGCTATGAGGGCTTTGCGGTGACCAATGCCGGTACCTGGACCATCAAGCAGGACGGCGCGACCATGAGCGAGAATGGCAGGAACCACCAGAAGAAGCTGAATGTGGCGGAAGCCGGTGTGGATCTTGCCAATGAGTTCGGAATTACCACCAAGTACAATAATCCTTCGAATACGCCTGTGGGCGCTTGCGATTACGCCAGTGCCACCGGTGATGTGACTGGCCATTATAACTACAGCTTTGAACTGATAGCAGTTCCTTCGGGGAGCAGTTTGACCACGGCGCCGGTTGCCGATCCGGCAAACTTTAAGGCCGACGTTCTGGGTGACTTTAAGTTTAGAGTGACGGCCACCTATGTGGATTCTGCCACCGCTGCCTACAAGGAGGACGTGGCAGTACCGGATCCCATCACTGTGACCCTGCCCGTTATTGACCAGTTGGTGACTGGCATTAAGCTGGAGCAGAATACCGCTACCGTCTCTGGACAGTATGGTACCCCCAATGGAACTTATATGGACGGTGACCAGTCTAACGTTGACGCCAAGCTGATGGACCGGGATGGATTGAAGATCACCGTGACCTTTGACGAGGGAGAACCCTGGGTCATCGTGATCGGCCATCCTGAGGATTCCACCCATGAGTTCCCTGAGGGCATGACCTGGGGCTTTGTGGACGGCAGCGTAGCCGGAGAACCCAGCCCTGCCAACGGCACTCATATCCAAATGAAGAAAGCTGGCAGTACAGGAATTTATGTGACCTACAAGAGCGTGGATTCCAACAAGGATGTTACCTATAACCTGAGTCCCAAGAAGCTGGAGTACAGCACCACCAGCGATGTGACCGAAAAGATCTTTGACGGTACGACCGACGTACCTGGCGGCAAGCTGGCACTGGATGAGACTTCCAAGGTGGAGGGGGACAATGTGACCCTCACCGGGAATGTGGTACTCAGCAGCCGTGAGATTGGTGACCGGAAGATCATCACCGTGGGGACACCTACTATTGGTGGTACCGACAGAGCGTTCTATACGGTCGATCCCATTACCGCCGACAGTCCCAACGCAGGCGATATGAAGGTCATTGCGGCCACCAAGCCCATCCTGAAGTTTAAGGATACCGTTGATACGAGAGATTATAGCGTTGCGGACACCAATCCCAACAGCTTTGAGCGTTCCTATAGTGGACGGACCGATCAGAATGTAAGCGTTCCTAAAAACCTCACCATCAGCCTGAAGAACTTCCGGGCTGACGCATACGGTGTGGTGATCACCAAGGACGGCTCGCTGGCGGATAAGATCGATCTGACAACGGCAACGGTGAACAATCCGATGACAGAAGAGGAAGAGCTTACCTGGACGACAGCGGATCTGGGCATTGACACTTCTGTGGCAGGGACCCATACCCTGATCCTGCGGGCGGAGGGTAAAGATGTGGACGGCGCATGGACCACCATCGCTACCTATACCTTTACGGTCCGGATTACCCAGTACACCCCGCCTTCCACTAGCACTACCGTCACCATTGAGATGCCCGTGGTTACCTACTGGGTCAGCGATTACGGCATCACCAACGACCTGACGGCGGAGAAGATGAGTCGGAAGGGCGCCAAGCCCTCCTTCGTGCCCCAGATCACCCCCATTGAGGGCCTGAAGTTCCTGGGTTGGTCGGAGACCGATCCTACCACCATCAAGGACGGCAAGCTGCCCACTCTGGTGGACCCGCTGACCTTCACCATCAACGATGATAAGACCTTCTACGCCATCTATGCGAGGGAAGGCTACGACCATAACCACTATGTCATCGGCTTCCCTGACGGCACCTTCGGGCCCGATCTGCCCATCACCCGGGCTCAGGTGGCTACGATCATCGCCCGGTCCTGCCTGGGCGGCTTCGTGGAGGGCTATGACTACGGCAACCCCGGCGGATACACCGATGTTCCCAGCAAGCACTGGGCGTCCAGTGCCATCGCCTTCTGTACCAAGAGCGGCACCTTCAACGGCTACAATGACGGCACCTTCCAGCCCGACAAGAATATCAGCCGTCAGGAACTGGCCACAGTCGTCGCCCGTCTGGCGGGCGTCCAGACCAACCAGGGCCTGCCCTTCGTGGACAGCGCCGATGTGTCCGGCTGGGCACTGGGCGGCGTATATACCGCCTATGCCAACGGCTGGATCGTCGGTTATAAGGACGGCACCTTCCTGCCCAAGAACGACATTACCCGTGCGGAGACAGTGAAGATCTTCAACGCTTATCTGAACCGGGGCGTCAATGCCGAGGGCCTCAGCGACCTGAAGGAGTATGTCCACTCTGGCGTGGCCAGCAACAACACGGAGAACGGCAGCACCGAGTATATGACCTGGCCTGACGTTCCCGCCACACACTGGGCCTACTTCGAGGTCATCGAGGCGGCCAACGACCACAACTTCCACTGGGCTGACCAGAGCGCTGAGGTGCCGCCTGAGCGTTGGGAGGAGGCCTTCATCAACGAGATCTGGAACTACCACGATGCAGCCGGAACTACCGTTCCCACGGCGCCGCCTGTCCAGAAGTACACTGTGACTTATGTTCTGGGAGATCACGGAACCACCTGGGCTTCCCTCAACGAGGAGGTGGAGGCGGGCAAGGCACCTGTCTCCGTGCCCTATGTCAGCGCCAATGAGGGCTATACTTTCATTGGCTGGAGCGAGACGGCGGACGGGACCTACCATGTTGACCCTGCCTCCTTCACAGTGAACGGCAACAAGACCTATTATGCCGTCTATGAAGAGGTGGAGGTCCAGTACGAAATCAAGAGTCATACGGCCTACGCCAGCGGCGTGAACCGCAGCGAGTTCCATCCCGATGAGGCCGTTGCCCGGGGCGATGTGGCCTATATGCTGGCCAACATGATGGGCTATGACAGCAGCGTGGAGTACGATACCAGCGGCCTCAGCGACGTGGAGGGCCACTGGGCCCGGAACGCCATCGGCTACTGTGTGGAAGAGGGGCTGCTCAGCGGGTATACCGACGGGACCTTCCTGCCCGACGGCACCATGACCCGGCAAGAGTTTGCCGTGATCCTCTCCCGGCTGGTGGGGCTTGAAACGGCTGAGGGCGACCTGCCCTTTACCGACGCCGGTGAGATCAAGAACTGGGCCAAGGATGCCATCTACACGGCCTACACCAGTGGCCTTATGAGCGGTTACACCGACGGCAGCTTCCAGCCCACCCGGACTGTGACCCGGGCTGAGGCGGTGAAGGTGTTTAACAGCTATCTGGGCCGCGAGGTGGACCAGGACAGCATCCTGGCCGCCCCCGCCAGATGGACCGACGTGTCCGTTACCCACTGGGCCTACTGTGATATCATGGAGGCTACGGTGGACCATGACTGGTACGGCCTGGACGCGACTGAGTTCTGGACCGTAGAAGAGTAAGCCACAAGCATAGACTCACAGGGAGCCCCCGGCTTTTGCCGGGGGCTCCTTTTCTATGATAGAGGAAAGGAATGACGATATATTTACGGCCCGTTTTTCCGAAACCTTTGACTTTGACAGCAGAGAGGAATATACTATAAAAAAACAAGGCAAGGGGGCGACAACTGTGACCACCTGGAAAATGATCCTGTTCACCCTGGGCTCATTGACGACACTGGTGCTGCTGGCGGCGGTGGCGGCCCTACCCCGTTACCGGGTGCAACAGGTGGGAAAATACCTGAAAGAGATCTTGGAGGAGCCGGAAAAGGGGAAGGAGCTGCCCCGGTCCTTACAGGTGATCGGTGGGGAGCTGTTCGCCATTCGTACCCGCCTTGTCCAGCAGGAGGAGCTTCGGGAGCAGGAGAGAAGGCGGCAGGAGCTCATCGCCTTTCTGGCCCACGACCTGAAAACTCCTCTCACCTCGGTTTTGGGCTATCTGGAACTTTTACAGGACGAGCCTGGCCTCAGCCCGGAGCAGCGGGCCAAGTATACTGGGGTGGCCCTGGACAAGGCCCGGCGGCTGGAGGAGCTGGTGAAGGAATTTTTTGACATCAACACCATGGATCTGAAGCTGAAGCATCAGGAGCCAGTGCAGCTCTCCTTTCTGCTGGAGCAGCTGTTGGACGAATTTTATCCCCTCTTTGCCACCAAGGACCTGCAATGCACTGTGGAGATCCAGCACCATCTGGTGGTGGAGGGGGACGGAGACCGGTTGGCCCGGGTCTTTGACAATGTGCTCCGCAACGCCGTGAGTTACTCCGCCCAAGGCGGTCCGGTGGGGGTCACTGCTTGTCAGGAGGGGGAAAATGTGGTGGTCCGCATCACCAACGAGGGCCTGGAGATCCCCGAAGGGGAGCTGAGCAATATCTTTGAAAAATTTTACCGCCTGGATGCTGCCCGGTCCACCCGAACCGGCGGCGCCGGGCTGGGTCTTGCTATCGCCCGGGAGATTGTGGAACGCCACGGAGGCACCATCCGGGCGGAGAGCACCGGCCATGTCACCGCCTTTGTCATCACTCTGCCCCGAAAAGAATAAACAATTTGTTATTATATTCGACAAAAATCCTCTCTGTTATTGACGGGGAGGATTTTTGCATACGGGTTACCCGTTCTGATCCCTCGCTTCGCTCTTCGCCCTGTTTCGCTGGAAAGTGTCATGGCCTTAGGAGTATCATGAACAAAAAGAAACTGGAAAATATTGGGGGCATAGGATATGGTGAAGCAACGCAATGACCACAGGGTATCCACTTGGCCCCGGCGGGCGGTGGCGGCAGGGCTGGCGGCAGTACTGCTGCTTTTTTTGGTCCCCTTTTTGCTGTTGGACGATGGAGAGGAGGACGAAAAGGCTCAACCACTGCCCTCAGCCACCTTGCCGGTAATAGAACCACCTCAGATCACCCCGGTGGCAGGATGGGATGCAGGGCAGACACTCCGGCTGCTGAAAAGTGACGGGACGGTGGAGGAGATCACCATGGCGGACTATCTCTGGGGCGTAGTGTCTGCCGAGATGCCTGCTTCCTTTCAACTGGAGGCCTTGAAAGCCCAGGCGGTGGCCGCCCGGACTTATTGCATCTACCAGCGTTCAGCCAGCGGGGACAAGCACCCGGGGGCCGATGTGTGCACTGATTATACCTGCTGTCAGGCCTACCTGACAAAGGAGCAGGCCGCCGTAGGCTGGGGGGAGGAGGCCGGGCGGTACGGCGATAAGATCACCGCCGCGGTGGCGGAGACGGATGGTCTGTTGTGTCTTTATAACGGCGCACCCATCGACGCGGTGTTTTTTTCCTCCTCGGCGGGGAAGACCTCAGACGCGGTAACGGTTTGGGGAACTGATGTGCCCTACCTTACTTCGGTGGACAGTCCGGAGGGGGAAGAAGTCCCCGGCTGGCAGACCCGGTCAGACTTTACGGCGGCGGACTTCACCGCCCGGTTCCTGGAGATCCACCCGGAGGCGGATTTCTCCGGCCCGGCGGAGAGCTGGGTAGGCGGCCTTACCACCGACGAGACGGGGATGGTAACGGCGGTGACCATTGGCGGCGTGACGGTGACCGGCATCGAGGCCCGGTCTATTTTTGGGCTGCGGTCGGCCCACTTTACCGTGGAGGTGGGGGAGGACCAAGTGTTTCTCTGGGTCACAGGCTATGGTCACGGGGTGGGCATGAGCCAGTATGGGGCCAACGCCATGGCCAGCGGGGGCAAGAGCTTTCAGGAGATCCTGGAGTGGTACTATACCGGAGCGAAAGTTTCAGGGGAGCTATAAACAGCTGTGAAAATGCACAAAAGCAGCACTGAAATTTTGTCCAATATCACAATGTGAGTTTGAAAGAGAAAATGCAATTTGTAACCGCTATGCCGGCCCGGCTGCCAGTCATTTCTCGTTCAAACTTTTTTGTAAAGGAGAACGAAGACATGACGAAGAAATGGAAAAAGTCCCTGGCGGCTTTGCTGGCCATGAGCATGGTCCTGAGTATGCTCAGCGTCAGCGCGTTCGCCGCCGAGGACGGTTGCACATTTACCTGGACACGGGATCCTGCCAATGTAGTAGATGTGACGGAAGGAGATCAAACCGTTACAGTTACATTGACTGGTGCATATACCTATCAAGGTAACGAGGTCGATTTGAACAGCAATAATGTTTGGGAGGCATCACTTGATATCAATGTGGATGAAGCCCTCACGATTGTCAGTGTGACCGGTGCAGACGGTTTGGAGCTTGAAGACAAAGGAAATGGCCATTATGAGAGGCCGAAGGGCAACAGGACCTCCTCCGACGTGATTGCGACAATTGAAATTGCCATCCCGCAAGATACACAAAGTGGGACGTATACGCTGGAATTGTCTAATATTTCAACATTGGTTATCATTGGAACAAGCTTGATGCGTTATACCCAGAATGCGAGCGACGATGGTACGATCACTATCGATGTAGTCAACAATTCCGTCAGAGAGATCCCTGTGGAGAGCGTGACCCTGGACGAGGAGGCTCTGGAGCTGACTGAGGGCAATACTGCCACCTTGACCGCGACAGTCGCCCCCGAGGACGCTACCGACAAGACCGTCACATGGAGTTCCGACAATATGGATGTGGCGACTGTGGACGAGAACGGACTTGTGACTGCGGTCGCCGAGGGTACCGCCAACATCACCGCCACGGCGGGGGAGCAGTCCGCTGCCTGCGCTGTGAGCGTCAAGGCGGAGGAGCCCGAGGAGCCAAAGCCGGAGAAGGTATATGTTGCGCAGGTGGGCGAGACCCGGTATGAGACCCTCCAGGCTGCCATCGACGCCGCCCAGAACGGCGACACGGTGACACTGCTGAAGGACACCACCGAGAGCGTTGTGGTTGCTAAGGAGCAGGACATTACGCTGAACATCCCCGCGGGTGTGACACTGAGCAATGAAAAGTCTGCCACAGGGGGGGACCGGTCCGCCATCGTGAACAACGGTACGCTGACGGTGGAAGGCACGGGCACCGTCCTGAGCCACTGCTACTATAACGCAGGTGTAGCCCTGCGGAACAATCAGGGCGCAACGGTGACACTGAATGGCTGTACATTTATCAATGACAACCAGTCTCAAGCCTATTATGCGCTTCAGAACTTCGGAACCATGAACATCCACGCGCCTACTGTTGCGACGGCCACGGGAGAAAAGCCCAGCGTGGTGGAAAATGGCTGGACGAATGGAGCGGAGAATACTGCCAAAACCGAAGCGATGCTGTACATTGATGGCGGTACCTTTACCGGCGGCTGGATCGCACTGAAAAACGATGATTGGGGCAATGCGGTCATTGATGGCGGCATCTTTAGCCCCAGCGATGGGTATTCTGATGAAATCCAGAAGTTTGCAGTCCTTAACTGGAACAAGCTCACGATCAACGGTGGTACGTTTACCAACGACGATAATGAGTCAACGATCATCACAGGCAGAATGGATACCGATTACGACGTAGGTGAAACGATCATTACCGGCGGAACCTTCACCAACAAGTATTCCGGCGGTGAGACGATTAGCTTGTGGTACCAATATGAAGGCAAAACGTCCGTCTCTGGCGGCACTTTCTCCACCGAGGTTTTCCGTGAGTACTGCGCCGAGGGGTTTGTTCCCAAGACCAACGATGACGGTACCTACACTGTGAGGCCGAAGGTCTCCAGTATCCTGACGACCAATATTGGGACCCGAACCTTCAGAGTGGGCCGGTCCACAGAATTCACCTTCACCACCACGGCCAACGATGACGTGGGCATCATGGTGGTGGGAAGCTCCAACTTCAGCAACGAGGACGCCATCACGACGCTGGAATATCTGGCCGGCGATCAGTGGATCACCTATCCTCGGGGCGAGGCTTTCGGCCCTGCGGAGGGCTTCCCCATGTCTGACGCCACCAGCACTTTCCGGGTGACCTTCGCCCAGGCTGGCACCTATACCTTTACTGCCAGCACGTACAAGGTGGGCACCAACGAGGTGCTTTGCAGCACGGAAGTGACCTTTACGGTCAATCCACGCTCCACCGGCGGTGGCGGCGGAAGTACCACCAGGCCTCCTGAAGAGGACCTCCAGGATGAGGATACGCCTTTGACCGACAAGCCCTTCCTCTTTGAGGATGTGGCGGAGACCGACTGGTTCTATGAAAGCGTCAACTACGTGTTCCAGAACGACCTGATGAAGGACACCTCCGAGACCTTGTTCAGTCCCTTCATGGCGACGGACCGGGCTATGATCGTTACCATGCTCCACCGGATGGAGGAGGAGCCCGGGGTGAACTTCCTGCTGACTTACCCCGACGTGGACGAGGGCCGGTGGTACACCGAAGGCATCCGCTGGGGTACTTCGGAAGAGATCGCCAAGGGCTACGGCGATGGCAGCTTCGGCCCCACCGACAAGGTGACCCGGGAGCAGTTGGCGGCGTTCCTGTTCCGCTATGCGGAGTGGAAGGGCTACGATGTGACGGGCCGGGATGACCTGAACAACTTTGGAGATGTGGAGAGCGTCAGCGATTGGGCTTTGGAGGCCGTCCAGTGGGCTGTCAGCGAGGGCCTTCTGAAGGGCACTGACGATGGCTGGCTCAACCCCCTGGGTGAGGCCAGCCGCAGCGAAACGGCGGAAGTCTTCGCCCGCTTCGCCCAGGCCCACGCCGAGACCGAGACCGAGAAATAATCAGGACCTTTTGGAGACCGGGTGCGAAAGCGCCCGGTCTCTTTTTGGGCCGGGGTAGATTTTTTGCCCTGGGTATGGTACAATAAATAGGATATTTTATCCCAACTATGAGGCAAAGGAGCTTTTTGTTATGCGGAACAAGGTAGATGTGGCCATTATCGGCAGCGGCGAGGCGGGGATCTACGCCGCCTATGAGCTGAGCAGGCTGCGCCCGGAGCTGAAGGTGCTGGTACTGGAGAAGGGCCGGGATATTTACAGCAGAAGCTGCCCCATTGTGGCAGGGAAGGTGAAGGCCTGCATTCAGTGCGGGGTGTGCGACACCATGTGCGGCTTCGGCGGCGCGGGGGCCTTCTCCGACGGAAAGTTTAATTTCACCACCGCCTTTGGCGGCTGGCTCACCGACTTTATGGATGCCGGGGAGGTCATGGACCTTATCGGCTATGTAGACGAGATCAACGTGGGGCATGGAGCCACCACCGAGGTCTACTCCACCGAGACTCCGGCGGCCAAGGCCCTCAGCCGGAAGGCCCTGGAGTTTGACCTCCACCTTCTGCAGGCCCGGTGCAAGCACCTGGGGACCGAGAACAACCTCCGCATCCTCCAGAATATCTATGAGGGCATGAAGGGACGGGTAGAGTTCCGATTCCAGACCGGCGTGGAGAAGATAGAGCGCCTGGGAGAGAAGGGCTACCGCCTTATTACCGAGAAGGGGGATGAGGTGGATTGCGACTGGCTCATCGCCGGCCCGGGCCGGTCGGGGGCGGAGTGGTTCGCCAACGAATGCAAGGGCTTGGGGATCGAGCTTATCAACAATCAGGTGGACATCGGGGTTCGGGTGGAGCTGCCCGCCACCGTCTTTGAGCACATCACCGACGTGGTGTATGAATCCAAGCTGGTCTACCGCACCAAGCAGTATGGTGATCAGGTGCGGACTTTCTGCATGAACCCTTACGGCCATGTGGTGGCTGAAAATGTGGAGGGCATCAATACGGTGAACGGTCATTCCTACGCCGATCCCAAGCTGCAAAGTCAGAACACCAACTTTGCCTTGTTGGTGTCCAACCGGTTTACCTCCCCCTTTAACGAGCCCTACCGCTACGGCAAGCACATTGCATCCCTTTCCAATATGCTGGCGGGGGGCGTGCTGGTCCAGCGGTTCGGCGACCTGGTGAACGGTATCCGCACCAATGAACATCGGCTGAGCCAATCCTTCACCCGGCCCACCCTGACGGCAGCGGTGCCCGGTGATCTCAGTCTGGCCCTTCCCAAGCGGCAGCTGGATGACATTATCGAAATGATCTGCCAGCTGGATAAGCTGGCTCCGGGAACCGCCAACTATGACACCTTGCTCTACGGGGCCGAGGTGAAGTTCTACTCCTCCCGGCTCAGCCTGAGCGGAGAGCTGGAAACCGCACTGCCCCAATTCTTTGCCATCGGGGACGGCGCCGGGGTCACCCGGGGCCTTGCCCAGGCGGGGGCCTCCGGCGTGAAGGTGGCCCGGGTCATCTCCCGGCGGCTGGAGGAGAGAAAGTAAACCATAGGTGTCAAATAATTTTCTTTGGCAGGTATTATGCAAAATGATATGCATTCGCCAAAAAGTTACAAAAAGTAACAAAGTGAGGAATCGCAAGGTTTTCCACATTATCCACAGGGTTTTCCACAACCGTTTATGTCAACTGAGTAACCTAAAGATATACATTTTTGGTTGACATAAAACCTGTCAAGAGAAAATTTGCAGGCATTTTCAACGAAAATTTTTACAGGGCAGAAAGGGGGCGGAAATCATGGAAAATGACCTGATTACGGCGGCGGCAACCGCTTGGGGGAGAAGCGCTGTGGGCATTGTACGCCTGTCCGGCCCCGGAGCGGCGGCGTGTGCCGGAAAGGTTTTTATCCCACGGGACGGCCGTCCTCTGGGGGAGCATGTTCCCCGGACTCTGGTGTACGGCACCCTCCGGGACCGGGAGGGAAGGCCGGTGGACCAGGTGCTGTGTACCTGGTCGCCGGAAGGCCGCAGCTACACCGGGGAGGAGACTGCCGAGCTCCAGTGTCACGGCTCCCCCATGGTGCTGCGTCTGGCTCTGGAGGCCCTCTTCGCCCAGGGAGCCCGGCAGGCGGGGCCGGGGGAGTTCACCAAGCGGGCCTTTCTCAACGGGAAGCTGGACCTTGCCCAGGCCGAGGCGGTGATGGACCTTATTGATGCGGAAAGCCCGGCGGCGGCCCGGATGGCAGCGGGACAGCTCTCCGGGGCCCTCAGCCGGAGGGTGGAGGAGATCTACAGCGGTCTGGTGGACGTGATGGCCCATTTTCATGCGGTGCTGGACTATCCGGATGAAGACATTGACCCCTTCACAAATGAGACGATAAAAAGTGCCCTCCATCATACGGTATGTCAACTGGATGCGCTTTTGGGTACATATAACCGGGGCCAGGTGGTCCGGCGGGGGGTGCCCACCGCCATCGTGGGCCGGCCCAATGTGGGCAAATCTTCCCTCCTCAACGCCTTGGTGGGCTACGAGCGGGCCATCGTCACCGATATCCCCGGCACCACCCGGGATACGGTGGAGGA
>JAAWPV010000040.1 GCA_022800215.1 Oscillospiraceae bacterium
TGTGTCTGTTGAAAAACTGGCGGAATTGCAGGAGGAAAACGATCTGCCCATCTTCGGGGTGGTGGAGCCTGCCGCCAAGGCGGCGGTGGAGGCGACCCAAAAGGGGAAGGTGGGCCTCATCGCCACGGCGGCATCCATCCGCTCGGGGGCCTACGAGCGGGAGATCGGAGCCCTCAACGCCGCCGTCACCGTCGCCGCCGAGGCCTGCCCTCTCTTTGTGCCTTTGGTGGAGAACGGCCGCTTCCGGCCCGGGGATAAGGTGGCTGAGCTGGTGGCGGAGGAATACTTACAGCCCATGAAAGCCCACGGGGTGGACGCCCTGGTGCTGGGCTGCACCCATTACCCCCTCCTCCGGGAAGTCATCGGCAGGGAGATGGGCCCCGGAGTGGCGCTCATCGACGTGGGAGCCGCCTGCGCCGACCACGCCGCCAAAGTGCTGAGGGAGAAGGGTATGCTGGCAGACCGGGAGAAGGGCGCCTGCCGCTATTTTGTCAGCGATTCCACCCAGGATTTCACCCGCCTGGCCGAAATTTTCCTGGGAGAGCCGGTGGAGGGCAGCGTGGAACGCATTGACATTGAAAGATACTGAGGAGGAACGATATGAACCCCAAAGATTACATCCGTTGGCTGCGGGAAAAGGTGGGCCATGACCTTGTTTTTCTGAACTTTGCGGGAGGCTGCATCCGCAACGAGCGGGGAGAGGTCTTGCTGCAAAGAAGGGCGGACCGGGATGTCTGGGGCTTTCCCGGCGGGGCCATGGAATTGGGCGAGTCAGCTACGGCTGCGGCGATACGGGAGGTTCGGGAGGAGACCGGGCTGGAGGTGGAGCCGGAGGGCTTGATCGGCGTCTACACTGACTACTGTGACGAGTACCCCAATGGGGATAAAGCCCAGACCATCCTGTTTTTCTTTGCATTGAAAGTGGTGGGCGGTATGCTGTCCGAAGGAGACCATGAGACCCTGGAGCTAAAATGGTTTCCCCCTGACAAGGTGCCGCCTTTGGTGAACCGCCAGCATGAGGACGCCTGGCGGGACGCGAAAGAAAACCGGCGGGGCGTGGTGCGGTAAGGAGAAAGAAATGAGACGAAAGTGGCTTTTATGGGGCGACATCGCCGTCACTGTCTTTGCCATGACCTGCTTTTGGGACGCACTGAAGGAGGCAGAGCGGTGGTTGTCCTTCGCAGGTTTCGGCGCCCTCTTCATGATACTGATTTATGACATTTGTCTGGGGGTCCTGTTTCTGGGCGGGGTGTTTCTGGCCCTTGCCATACGAAGGGGCAGGCGGTGGCTCCTGGCGGCGGCCTCGGTGTGCCAGGGCCTTGTGGCGCTGGGCTGGTTTGCTCTGTGGACCGCCATTCCCTCCCTTTGGAGCTGGACGGAGACGGGCTGCGCCCTTTTGGGGATCGCGGCGGTGGCTGTCCCCCTTTGGAGCTGGAGCCTGTTTTCTGAGGGGAAGGCCTGAGGAGGGAAAATCCGGACTTTACAGAAACACGGAAGATGATATATAATAATGAAGTTAAATTCTCATTTTTGAGGTTTTCTTATGCCAAATACCAATGTGAATATCGTCATCCGCAGTGTCCAGCACTTTGACGGCCTGGAGCCCGAGCGGGTGGAGCAGAAGGCGGAGGGCTGCCTGGAAAAGACCCCCTTCGGCTGGACCCTCACCTATCTGGAGGGGGAAGAGACTGGCATGGGGGGGACCCGCACCACCTTAGAGCTTGCGGAAAACCGGGTCACCCTGACCCGGGCGGGGGAGGTCTCCTCCCAGATGATCTTTGAAGCGGGCGGAATCCACACCTCGGACTACCAGACCCCCTACGGCGTCCTGCCCCTGGAGGTCCACACCCACAGCCTGGGGGCGGAAATGAGCCAAAAGGGGGGACGGGTGGCACTTTGCTACCACATCCGTCTGGGCCCCCAGCAATCCGGTAGGACAGAGCTTTCCCTGGAGGTCACCTCCGGGGGGAAAAGAGAGGAAGAAGAAATATGACAGACAATCTGATTTTAGCTGCCCGGGAGCAGGTGGCCGCCCTGACCCAGAGCGCCTATGAAAAGGCGGCTGCCGCCGGGGCCCTTCCCGCCGGAGCGGAGATCAAGGCCCAGGTGGACATCCCCAAGGACGTGAAGAACGGCGACTACGCCACCTCCTTCGCCATGGCCGCCGCCAAGGCCCTGGGCAAGGCCCCCCGGGATATCGCCCAGGCCCTCATGGACCACATGGAGCTGGAGGGCAGCTACTTTGACAAGGTGGAGATGGCCGGCCCCGGCTTTCTGAACTTCACCCTGGGCTGCAAGTGGTTTTCTGAGGTCCTCTCCACCGTGGAGGAGGCCGGCAGCGCTTACGGCGCCAGCAACGAGGGCAAGGGCAAAAAGGTGATGGTGGAGTTCGTCTCCGCCAACCCCACCGGCCCCATGCACATCGGCAACGCCCGGGGCGGCGTGCTGGGCGACGCTCTGGCCGCCGTGCTGGAGCGGCTGGGCTACGACGTGTGGCGGGAGTTCTACGTCAACGACGCGGGCAACCAGATCCACAAGTTCGCCATGTCCATCGACGCCCGGTATCAGCAGCTCATTTTGGGGGAGGACCAGGTGACTTTCCCCGAGGACGGCTATCAGGGGGAGGACATCAGGGAACTGGCCCGGGGCTTCCGGGCCCAGTTCGGCGATGACTGGCTTTCCAAGAGCGAGGAGGAGCGGCAGGAGGCCATGGCCCAGTTCGGCCTGAAGAACAACCTCCCCCAGATGAAGGCCGACCTGCGCCGGTATCAGATCGAGTATGACGAGTGGTTTTTGGAATCCACCCTCCACGAGAGCGGCTATGTGGCCGAGACGGTGGGGCTTCTCACCGAGAAGGGCTGGACCTACGAGCAGGACGGGGCCCTGTGGCTCAAGACCAGCGGCCTTCTCCGGCAGAAGTACCTGGCCGAGGGCAAGACCCCGGAGCAGGTGGACAAGCTGGAGCTGAAGGACGACGTACTACGCAGAGCCAACGGCTTCTATACCTACTTTGCCGCCGACATCGCCTACCACCGGAACAAGCTGGAGAAGCGGGGCTTCGACACCGCCATCAACATTTGGGGCGCCGACCACCACGGCCATGTGGCCCGGCTCCAGGCCGCTCTGGACGGGCTGGGTCTGGACGGCTCCCACCGGCTGGTCATTGTCCTCATGCAGCTTGTGAACCTGCTGCGGGACGGCAAACCCGAGCGGATGAGCAAGCGTTCGGGCAAGGCCATTGCCCTCCACGACCTTCTGGATGAGGTGAGTGTGGACGCTGCCCGGTACTTCTTCAACGGCACCAAGCCCACCAGCCCCGTGGACTTTGACCTGGGCCTTGCCGTCCGGGAGGACAGCGACAACCCGGTCTACTACGTCCAGTACGCCCACGCCCGGATCTGCTCCCTCATCGCCAAGATGCAGGGGGAGGAGGGCATGGCGGTGCCCAAGGCGGCCCAGGTGGACATCTCCGCCGTCCAAAGCCCCGAGGAGCTGGCCCTTCTCAAGAACATCGCCCGGTTCCCCGAGGAAGTGAAGCTGGCAGGCCGGGACCTGGACCCCTCCCAGATCAACCGCTACCTCTCCGCCCTGGCGGGGGACTTCCACCGGTTCTACAACGCAAACCGCATCAAAGGGGAGGCCACCCAGGTGGCGGAGGCCCGGCTCAAGCTGGCCGACACCACCCGCAGCGTGCTGGAAAACGGCCTGAACCTCATTGGAGTCGCCGCCCCGGAGAAGATGTAACGAACGAGGATAAAGAAAGGACACGACGGATCGTCGTGTCCTTTTTTGCGGGAAACTATAGCATTTTCCGGAAGGAAAGCACCCTCCTATGGAGGAGCATTTCTTCCCCTCTCCGCATACAATGAAAGGAGATATTGGAGGGAGGAACGCATATGGAACGCTATGTGGTCTGCCTGGACCCGGGCCATGGGCCGGATACGGTAAACGGCTCCCCGGACGGGGCCTACAAAGAGCGGGAGTTTACCTGGGATATGGGATCGCGGCTTCGCCGGCTGTTGGAGGAGCAGGGCATTTGGGTGGTGATGACCCGGGAGGAGAACGAAAAGCCCAGCCTGACCCAGCGGGCGCAGGTGAGCAATGCCAGCGGCGCCAACCTGTTTGTGAGTATCCACTCCAACGCCGCCGGCAGCGGCTGGAGTGAGCCTCAGGGGCTGATGATATACACTTCGGCTCCCGGAGCGGACGCGCCCAGAAATATTGCCGCCCGGGATATTTTGACCGCCCTGCGGGCAGCCGGCGTTACCATTTGGGGCAGCGGCCTAGGCTATGAGTCCTTTACCGTACTGACTGCCACCGCCGCTCCGGCGGTGCTGATCGAGTATGGCTTCCACACCAACCGGGAGGAGGTGCTTCTCCTGCTGGACCCGGCCTACCGGGAAAGGCTGGCGGTGGCTACCGCCCGGGGTATTTGTGATTTTCTGGGGGTGGAATGGCAGGAACAGGAAGGGGCCTTGCCGGACCAACCCGCCCCTTGGGCCAAAGACGCTTGGGAGAAGGCGGTGGCTCTGGGCATTTTGGACGGTACTGCCCCTCAGGGGATGGTGACCCGGGAGATGCTGGCGGTAGTGCTGGATCGCTGCGGCCTTCTGGGGTCCGGCCCGGTCCGCCGGCAGACAGTACGGACACACCCAATAAAGGTCAAGGTCCGGCGCTACCGCCGCTGACAAAAAAGAGGAGACGGAATGGCAGTGCCATCCCGTCTCTTTTGCATTTTCCTGTTTTGGGGCTTTACACCATCTTCTCGGGGCGGACAGTGTCGTCGAACTCCTCCTCGGAGAGGTAGCCCAGGTGAAGAACGGCCTGGCGGAGAGTGGTGCCGTCGTGGAGGGCCTTCTTGGCGCACTCCGCCGCCTTCTCATAGCCGATCTTGGGGGTGAGGCAGGTCACCAGCATCAGGGAGTTGTTGAGATTCTCCTTCATCCGCTCCACACTGGGCTCCATGCCCTCCACACAATGGACGCGGAAGGAGTCCATAGCATCAGCAAGGAGCCGGGCGGACAGCAGGAAGTTGTAAGCACACACCGGTAGGAACACGTTGAGCTGGAAGTTCCCCTGGCTGGCAGCCACCGAGATGGCGGTGTCGTTGCCCATGACCTGGACGGCCACCATGGTCACTGCCTCGCACTGGGTGGGGTTTACCTTACCCGGCATGATGGAGGAGCCGGGCTCGTTCTCGGGGATGTGGAGCTCGCCCATGCCGCACCGGGGGCCGCTGGCCTCCCACCGGATGTCGTTGGCGATCTTCATGAGGTTGCACCCCAGAGCCTTCAAGGCCCCGTGGGCGAAGGTGAGGGCGTCCTTGGAGGTGAGGGCGTGGAATTTGTTGCCGTCGGGAATGAACTCCACCCCGGTGAGCCCGGTGAGTGTTTCACAGACCATCTGGTCAAAGCCCTTGGGGGCGTTAAGGCCGGTGCCCACGGCGGTGCCGCCGATGGCCAGCTTGTGGAGCTCCTGAAGGCTCAGCTCCAGCATCCGGCAGGGGGCGGCGATAAGCTCCCGCCAGCCCGAGACCTCCTGGGCGAACTTCAGGGGGGTGGCGTCCTGGAGGTGAGTCCGGCCGATGCGGATAAGGTCGGGATACTTCTCCTCCAGGACCCGAAAGGCCTCCTCCAGCTTGCGGGCGGCAGGCAGAACGTCCTGGACAATGGCTAGGGTGGAGGCGATGTGGAGGGCGGAGGGGAAGGTGTCGTTGCTGGACTGGGAAGCGTTCACATGGTCGTTGGGGTGGAGGGCAACGCCACAGTCGGCGCACAGGTGGGCGATGACCTCGTTGACGTTCATGTTGGTCTGGGTGCCGCTGCCCGTCTGCCAGACCACCAGGGGGAATTCCTCGTCCCACTTGCCGGTGCGGATCTCGCCGCAGGCATCGGCGATGGCCTTGGCCTGCTCCGATGTCAGCTTGCCCACCCCGGCGTTGGCCTGGGCGCAGGCCTCCTTCAAAAAGGCGAAGGCGGTGATGATCTCCTTGGGCTGCCGCTGGCCGCCGATTTTGAAATTATCCTTGCTCCGCTGGGTCTGGGCCCCCCAGTGCCGGTCCGCGGGGACCTGTACCTGGCCCATGGTGTCATGCTCGATGCGGTATTCCATGGCGCGCGCCTCAGATCCGGGCCACGCCGTCCTTGCGGGCGGCCTCAGCCACGGCCTTGGCCACGGCGCCCTTCACACGGGGGTCAAAGGCCTGGGGCAGAATGTATTCGGCATTCAGCTCCTCGTCGCTCACAAGCCCGGCGATGGCATAGGCGGCGGCGATCTTCATGTTCTCGGTGATGGCGCTGGCCCGCACGTCCAGCGCGCCCCGGAAGATGCCGGGGAAGCAGAGCACGTTGTTGACCTGGTTGGGGAAGTCGCTGCGGCCGGTGGAGACCACGGCGGCGCCGGCGGCCTTGGCCTCGTCGGGGAAGATCTCGGGGGTGGGATTGGCGCAGGCAAAGATGATGGGGTCCTTGGCCATGGTTTTCACCATCTCGGCGGTGAGGGTGCCGGGGGCGGAGACGCCCACAAACACGTCGGCGCCCTTGATGACCTCGGCCAGGGTGCCCTTCTCGTGGGCCTGGTTGGTGATCTTGGCCATCTCCTCCTTGATGGGGTTGAGGCCCTCCCGGCCCTCGTAGATGGCGCCCTTCCGGTCGGTCATGATGACGTTCTTGAGACCCATGCTCATCATCAGCTTGATGATGGCGATGCCGGCGGCGCCGGCGCCGGAGGTGACGATCTTCACGTCCTCGATCTTCTTGCCCACCACCTTCAGGGCGTTGATCATGCCGGCCAGGGTGATGACGGCGGTGCCGTGCTGGTCGTCGTGGAAAATGGGGATGTCGCAGCTTTCCTTCAGCTTGTCTTCGATCTCAAAGCACCGGGGGGCGGCGATGTCCTCCAGGTTCACCCCGCCGAAGGAGCCGGCCAGCAGGGAGACGGTCTTGACGATGTCGTCCACGTCCTTGCTGCGCACGCACAGGGGAATGGCGTCCACGTCGCCGAAGGCCTTGAAGAGGACGCACTTGCCCTCCATAACGGGCATACCGGCCTCGGGGCCGATGTCGCCCAGGCCCAGGACGGCGGTGCCGTCGGTGACTACGGCCACCGTGTTCCACCGGCGGGTCAGGTCGTAGGACTTATTCACGTCCTTCTGGATCTCCAGGCAGGGCTGGGCCACGCCGGGGGTGTAGGCCAGGGCCAGAGCCTCCTTGCTGTCCACAGCCGCCCGGGGGGTCATTTCGATCTTGCCCTTTAGTTCGTAGTGGAGCTTGAGAGATTCGCTTGCGTAATCCATAAAAACACATCCTTTTTATAATATGAGCCGGAAAACGGCTTTAGAGTTGTTTTTGTTCCAGCAGCGCCCAGCCCCGGGTGAGGAGCTTGGAATATACTTCGTCCATCTCCCACTCATTGGTCAGCTCCAGCAGCCGGTCCGCCGGCAGCCAGCCCACCTTGGTGTTTTCCCCCTCCCGGACGGTAAGGGGCCCCTCCCGGTCGGCGGTGAGGAGGTAGGACACATTGAGGTGCAAATGGGCGGGCACATACACACCCCGCTTCACATGGCCCCAGACGGGCAGGATCTCCACCGAGGCGATCTTCTCAGAAAGGGGCCGGATGTGGTCCGCCCCCGTTTCCTCCCGGGCCTCCCGGAGGGCCACAGCGAGAAGATCAGGGTCTCCGTCGGCGTGACCCCCGGTCCAAGCCCAGACCTTGTAGATGTTGTGGTGGGCCATCAGCACCCACTGCCCGTCCCCACTGAGGACAAAGCCCGAAGCGCTGATGTGGACCGCCTTGTTTTCCCGGCACAAAATGGTGTCGGGATACTGGTCGATGTACGCTAAAATCTGCCGCCGGTCGGCTTCCTCCGCAGGAGTCTGGGGGAGGAAGGCGGCGATGTCTTCCCGGAACATTATTTCACCCTCTCGTAGGTCACGTACTGGAAGGGAATGTGGTCCTCCTCCAGGGGGGGGTCCACCCGGCCCACCCGCCAGGCGGGGTCCTCGTCCAAATTGGGAAACCACACGTCAGCGGGCCAGCTTCGGGATATTTTGGTGACATAGACCGTGTCACAGTGGGGGAGAAAGGCCCGGTAAACGCTCTCCCCCCCGATGACAAAGCTATCCTCGGGAGCCTGAGCCAGAAGGGATTCCACATCGTGGTACACCTCCGCCCCCTCGATCTCCAGCCCGGGGTCCCGGGAGAGGACCAGGTTCCGCCGCCCCTTCAGGGGCCGGCCGCCGGGGAAGGTGGCAAGGGTCTTGCGGCCCAGGATCACCGGATGCCCGGTGGTAAGGGCCTTAAAGCGCTTCAAGTCGGTGGAGATGTAGCAGAGCTGGTCTCCCCCCTTGCCGATGGCCCAGAACTGATCGACGGCAACAATGGCGTTCATGGCGTTCCCTCCGGTTTACATAATTTGTATTGGCTTAAACAGCCACGGGAATTTTACAGTCCAATTCGTGGGCCTGATAGCCCTCCAGCTTGAAGGCGTTTTTGGTGAAAGCGTAGAAGTCGGTGATTTCGGGGTCCATCCAGAGCTTGGGGGCGCCGTAGGGCTCACGTTCTATGATCTCCTCAATGATGGGCACGTGCCGGTCGTAGATGTGGGCGTCGGCGATGACATGGACCAGTTCACCGGCCTCCAGCCCGGAGACCTGGGCAAACATCTTGAGAAGGGCGGCGTACTGCATCACGTTCCAGCCGTTGGCGGTAAGCATATCCTGGCTCCGCTGGTTCAATATGCCGTTGAGCACATTGCCCGACACGTTGAAGGTCATGGAGTAGGCGCAGGGCTGAAGGGCCATGTCCTTCAGATCGTGGTGGTTGAAAAGGCTGGTCACCATCCGCCGGGAAGCGGGGCTGTGCCTGAGGGTGTGAAGGATCCAGTCCACCTGGTCCATCTGCCCCTCGGGGAAATCGTACTTCACTCCCATCTGGTAGCCGTAGGCCTTGCCGATGGAGCCCTCCTCATCCGCCCAGGCGTCCCAAACGTGGCTGGAGAGGTCGTGGATGTTGTTGGATTTCTTCTGCCAGATCCAGAGAAGCTCGTCCACCGCGCTTTTGAGATACTGCTGCCGGACGGTCAGAACGGGGAACTCCTGCCGCAGGTCGTAGCGGTTGACGATGCCAAACAGCTTGATGGTGTGGGCACTGGTGCCGTCCTCCCACTTGGGCCGGACCGGCCGGTCCGTGTCCCAGACCCCTTTGGAGAGAATATCTTTGCAGTTCTGAATGAAAACCTGGTCTGCATAGCTCATAAGCCCATCTCCTTTTTTACATGATCTCTGCCCTTTATCATAGCAGAAAATCCACCTTTGAGCAACCTATGTCAAAAAATTGTCTTGACAAATTAGGACTATCGTACTATATTATTTAGGACGAAAGTCCTATATTGACTGTCAGGAGGAAATCAAAATGAAAAAGACATTGTCCCTGCTTTTGTCCCTTGCTCTGGTAGGCTCTCTGGCCGCCTGCGGCCCCAAGGCTCCGGAGGCTATCCCGCCAGCTTCTCTCTAAGCGGCCTCACCTGGACCGGAGCGGAGGCCGACGGCTCCATCCGCTACACCGCCCAGGTGAACGGCCAGGAGCAGGAGTTCATCACCTACGTGGCCACCCAGGAAGGCGGTAAGTGGTATCATGACAGCCGGGAGCAGGGGGCACAGCTTCTGAATGCCGCCGGGGAGAGTGTTGCCACTGTGGAGATCGGGACCAAAGAATCCATCGGCCACGGCGTGGGCTTCTGGCCCAGCCCCATCACCTTCCCCGGCAACATCGAGCTCATCAAAAACTACGTCTATGACAACGGCGTCAATTATGATTACGCTCCCGACGGCGGGGACATTGTGAAGAACGAGGACGGCGTGTGGACGGTGGCCGATACGGTCACGGGCGCCACCCTGGCCGGCACCCCTAACTACTTCAATATGATCAAGGCAGCCTGCGAGCAGATCGCTGCCGGTAATTACACCACGGTAGAGTAAGAGATAGAATGTAGGAAAGGCGCCGCACAGCGTAAGCTGTGCGGCGTCTTTCTATACCCCCAAAAGGGGCTCAATGTCCCGGCGAAAGGCCTCCCGGCCCTTCCCGGTCAGGTAGGGCTCCATCAGGGTCCAGTGGGCCCGGAGAAACCGGGCCCGGTCCATGCTCTGGACCGGGGAGAAGGTATCGCTCTGCTGGATCCAGCCCAGGTGGCTGAGCATGAGCAGCCGGGTCAGGTCTTCCTGTCGGTCCGGGGAGAGCTTCGGAGAGAAAAGCCCTTCTTCCTGAAGGCTTTTCAGCGCCTTCAGCAGAATGGTATAGAGCTCGGCCACGTCCCGGCTTCCCTGGTCGTTAAGGGGAAAAAGAGATGGATCTCGAAAATAGAAGGCATTGATCTTCAGGGAATCCAGCATTTTTGTCAATATGACATGGAGCTGGCCCAGGCCCGTCACGTTCTCCCCGGCGGCGGTAACATGAAAATTTTGCTCCATGATGGCCTGGAGAATGTCCTGCTTCTTGGGGAAATGGTAGGTCAGGTTGCCTGTGCTGATGCCCAGATCGGCGGCAATGTCCCGCATCCCCACCCGGTGGTAGCCCCTTTTGTTAAAAAGGGCGGTGGCGGTGGTGATAATGTCCTCCCGCAGAGCTGCCCGCATGGCCCGGCCTCCTTTCCCATTGTCCCGTTTTCGGGACCGTAAAATGATTATTTACAATTTGTTCACAAACTGGATGTACCCTTTCGTACCACACTTGGGGGTGAAATCACTATCATTGGGAGGAATTTTTCTCCTCCAGGGCCCAAATGTGTTTGTCCCGGCGGGCGGGAAGGCAGGAGAGGGCCCCAAAGACCCCGATGACCAGGAAGAAGAGGGCGGCTCCGGCCCCCTTCCCTGTGCCGAAGATCCGGCAGAGGACCCCGCCGGGGTCCTGTCCGGCCATGAAGGGCTCAAAGACCCGGTCCACCAGCACACCTCCCAGCAGGTATCCCACCGGGATAGTGAAAAACTGGAGGGTGTTCCGGGCGGCGTAGACCCGCCCCTGGATCTCCACCGGGATGTGGGTGCGCAGCAGCACATCCATGTTGGCGTTCATGATGGGGATAAAGATCCACCCCAGTACCCCGGCTACGCACCACACAGGCAGGCTCCCGCCCAGGGCCAGCAGGAAGTTTTCGGTGGACATGGAGAAGAGGAGGCTGTTACACACCACCCGCACCCGGCTTTTGGGGGCCGGAAGGGCGGCGGCCAGAGCGCCCCCCGCCAGGGAGGCAAGGCCGGTGCAGGTCTGGACGAGGCCCAGAGCCTGTTCCCCGCCCTTTGGGATGAGCAGGGCGGGCAGGGCGGCGTTGAACATGGAGGCGGTGAGGTTGATGACCGCCAGAAAAAGGATGAGGTCCAGCACCCCCCGGTGCTCCCGGAGATACCGCAGCCCGCTTTTGGCGGAGCGGAGCACGCTCTCCTGGGCTTCCTCCCCCGTCCCGGCCTTGGGGATGGGGATGAACAGCAGCAGGCTGAGGGCCGCCAGAGCGAAGGTGGCAAGGTCGAACCAGATCACCGCCCCCAACCCGAAAAGGCCGTACAGGGCGGCGGCGCAGACAGGGGAGAGGAGGCTCACCAGGGAGGAGGAGAAGGCCCGGAGGCCGCCCACCCGCTGGTAGTGTTCCCTGGGGGTCAGCAGGCTCACCGCCACGTCGGAGGCGGGCTGCTGGACGGTGTTCATAAGGCCGTTCAGGGCGTTGATGAGGTAGAGGTGCCCCATCCGAAGCCCTCCGGTCATCCACAGCCCCAGCACCCCCACCGTACAGAGGGCGGCCAGACTGTCGCAGAGAAGCATGGTCCGCTTTTTGTCCCACCGGTCGCTGAGGGCCCCGGCGAAAATGCTCAAAAGCACGTAGGGGGCGTAGGAGCAGACGGTGAGCAGGGCGGTGGTGAGGGCCGAGCCATACTGGCTGTAAGACCATAGCACCAGGGCGAAGCCCGTCATGGAGCTTCCCAGCTGGGAGAGGGCCTGGGTGGACCAGAGGATGAGTAAATACTTGCAGTCAGAGAAAAATGTATTGCGAGACATGACTTTGCTCCTTCTTTCATTTTATATGGTCGTAAAAATGAAAGCGCAAAGTCCGGGGACGGTCGGCAGATCTTCGGCTCCGAAGCAAGGCGTCCCTCAGACCTTGCGCGGAGCGGAGACAATGCAGAGGGGCAGACGGATCATAGAGACCCACTCCTTTGACTGGATTCCGGGCAAAGCCCCGGTGGGACTATCATACCACAGAAAAAGTTGTGCCGCAAGGGTTTCCTGGGGTTGACATTCCAAAATCGGGAAACTATAATAAAGCCGCCCAAGATAAATCATACCAAAAAGGAGTGTTCATCATGCTGGATAAAAAGGTCATATCACTGCTGAACGATCAGGTCAATAAGGAGATGTACTCCGCCTATCTGTATCTGGATTTTTCCAACTATTTCGAGCATGTGGGACTGGAAGGTTTCGCCAACTGGTACGAAGTCCAGGCCAAAGAAGAGATGGACCACGCCATGCTCTTCGTGAAGTACCTGCAAAATAATAACGTGGCCGTGGAGCTCTCTGCCATCGCCAAGCCTGACGTGGCCCTCACCGACACCATGACCATCCTGAAGGCCGGCCTGAAGCATGAGGAGTATGTTACTGAGCTTATCCACGCCATCTATGGCGCCGCCCAGGCGGTCAATGATTTCCGCACCACCCAGTTCCTGGATTGGTTTGTGAAGGAGCAGGGTGAGGAGGAGGTCAACGCCAACGACATGATCTCCAAGATGGAGCTTTTCGGCGGCGATGCCCGGGCCCTCTATCTGCTGGACAGCGAGCTGAAAAGCCGGATCTACTCCGCGCCCTCTCTGACGCTGTAAGAGACACAGAAAATTCCAAACAGGAACGCCGCCGGGACCTCCCGGCGGCGTTCTCATCACTTTTATTGAAAAAGGCCTGCCACATTTCCTCAAAAGCCTCGAAGAGGGCGCAACCGCCCCGGCCCGCGGCAGAGACCTCCCGGCAGGGGACAGTACTTACTTGATCTCCTTGTTGTCCACCTCAAACTTGAGGATTCCGGTAAACTCATCCAGGCTCATGGCTCCCAGGTCCTCGCCGGAGCGGTGCCGCACCGACACGGTGCCCTGCTCCATGTCCCGGTCGCCCACCACCAGCATATAGGGGATTTTCTCCATGGTGGCCTCCCGGATCTTCTTGCCGATCTTCTCGTTCCGGCTGTCCACCTCCACCCGGAAGCCATGCTCGTCCAGCTTGGCGGAGAGCTGCTGGGCGTACTCGGTGGCCCGGTCAGTGATGGGCAGGATCTTCACCTGAACAGGGGCCAGCCAGGCGGGGAAGGCCCCGGCGAAGTGCTCGGTGATGACGCCGATGAACCGCTCGATGGAGCCTAAAACCACCCGGTGGATCATGACGGGACGGTTCTTCTGCCCGTCCTCGCCGGTGTACTCCAGTTCAAACCGCTCGGGAAGCTGAGAATCCAGCTGGATGGTGCCGCACTGCCAGGTCCGGCCCAGGGAGTCGGCCAGATGGAAGTCCAGCTTGGG
>JAAWPV010000041.1 GCA_022800215.1 Oscillospiraceae bacterium
TCGTCAATGACGGTGGTGTACATGTTGTTTTTGTAGTGGTCCCAGTGGCCGGAGCGCTCCCAGAGCTGGCGGTTGAGCATGATGGGGGTGGAGATCTCCACATAGCCGTACTTTTTGTGGACCTGCCGCCAGTAATCCAAAAGGGTGTTTTTCAGGGTCATACCCTTGGGCAGGAAGAAGGGGAAGCCGGGCCCCTCGTCCCGGAGCATGAAGAGCCCCAGCTCCTTGCCCAGCCGGCGGTGGTCCCGCTTCTTGGCCTCCTCGATCTTGCTGAGGTACTCGTCCAGCTCCTCCTTCTTGGGGAAGGCGATGCCGTAGATGCGCTGGAGGGTCTCCCGGCTGGAGTCCCCCCGCCAGTAGGCGGCGTTACAGGCAGTGAGCTTCAAAGCGTTGCCCTTGATGCGCCCGGTGGAGTCCAGGTGGGGGCCGGCGCAGAGGTCGGTGAACTCCCCCTGCTTGTAGAAGGAGATGTGGGCGTCCTCGGGCAGGTCGTTGATGAGCTCCACCTTGTACTTCTCGTCCTTCTCCTCCATGAACTTCAAAGCCTCAGGCCGGGGCAGCTCGAACCGCTCCAGCTTCAGCTTCTCCTTGCAGATCTTCCGCATCTCGCCCTCGATCTGCTCCAGATGCTCCGGGGTGAAGGCGAAGGGGGCGTCCATGTCATAGTACCAGCCCTCGTCGATGGAAGGGCCGATGGCCAGCTTCACTTCAGGCCACAGCCGCTTCACGGCCTGGGCCATCACGTGGGAGCAGGTGTGCCAGTATGTTTTGCGGTACTCAGGGTTTTCAAAGCTGAATTCGAAATTTTCTTCTGCCATGATGATTTCCTCCTTTTTGTGTGTCGGGGAAGGGCAAAATAAAAACGCCTCACCCCTGATATGTCCAGGGGTGAAGCGTTGTCACGCTTCGCCTGTTCACAACGCGCGGCTTCCCTCCGACTCGGGCTGGTCTCCGGGGCCCTCGGCCCCTGCGCTCGCCCTCGCTTCGGTCCATCCGCGCTGCTCACAACGGCTCAGCGCTTCTCGCTCCACGGTTCCACCCTGCTTACGGGAAGCGCAAAGCTCCCGTCGCTCGTGTTTGCTGTAACGGGCAAACCCCGGTCCATTCCTCATGGACGGCTCAGGAGTGGTACAGCCGCCGCTCTCCGCAAGACCCTTTCACCAAGTGGGCCTCTCTCTGTCCGGCACTGCGCGGTTTCTTCTCCCTCAAAGCCATTTTGATGAGGAAAGTGTATCACCAAAGGCGGGAAAAGTCAAGGGAAAATGCAGGGAAAGCAGTTAGCGCTGCACTTGGGGCTGTCACGCTGCGAAACGGTATGAACGTTCAGTCGCCTTCCTTCCGACTCGGGCTGGTCTTGGGCCGCATACGGCCCTGCGCTCGCCACACCCGCAAGGGGTACGCCACATCCGTAAGGCGGCGAAGCCGCCAACGGCTGTGCAGTCGCTCCGGTCCAAGTTCCCTCATTGTCCGCCGCTCCGCGCCTCTTATTCCCCCCGCACCATCCGCACCATCTCCTCGGTCACCGGGGTGGTATAGGGGTTGAGACAGTCGTTGATGATGGCAAGGCTCCCCTCGATGTCCAGCTCGTACACGTCGCTGACCCCGTTAAAACGGGCGCTGCCGTCCCCGGGCAGGGTGGCGGTGGTCAGGTTGTCAAAATCAAACTGCAAAGCGGGACCTGCCAGCCAGAGAAAGTTGCCCAGCTCCAGATCGGTCTTCACATACTGGCAAAAGATCTGGACATACTCGGACACCTTCTGGGGCTTGGAGAGGACCTTTTTGACAATGGTCTTGACCATCTCCTGCTGGGTCCGGGTCCGGCCAATGTCGGCGTCGGGATAGGCGTCGTAAATGTTGTGGGGATACTCCCCCTGGCCGTCGGAGTTCTTTCGGCAGCGGACCACCTCCAGAGCCTGCTTGCCGGTGAGGTGCTGCATCCCCGGCTCATAGTGAATATGAAGGTCCTGGTCTGGGTCATCATAGGCCATGTGGACGGGCACATTGAAGTCTACCCCGTCCACCGCATCCACGATCTCCACAAAGATCTTGGTATCAATGAGGATATAGTGGTCGATGGGAATGCCCAGCACCTCGCTGACGGCGGCCTTCAGCTCCTTGATGCCTCCATCGGGAGGCTCGTAGTAGTTGCCGTTGGAATAGGCTGCGTTGAGTTTATGGTACTTCCAGCCCTCCCGGTCCACCAGCGTGTCCCGGGGGACGGACACAAGGCCGACTTTTTGGTTCACCGTGTCATAGGTGCAGACCATAATGGTGTCGGTGTTGCCGCTGACCTGGTCCTCGGCGCAGAGGAGGAAGGTCCAGGTGTCCTTTTTTCGCTCCAGAAAGGTGGGCTCCAGATAGTCCCCACTCTGGCTGTCCCCGGAGGAAATGGCGGCGGTGGGCTGGGGCAGTCGGGCAGCGTCCTCAAAGACGGGCTTCTGGGCAGAAAACTTCACAAAGCACCAAAGTCCCACCACCACAGCGGAGAGAAGTACCAGGGTCCAATATAATCCACGCCCCAACGCCCGCAGGGGGGAGCGCTTTTTCTTCTTTTTCTTCTTCTTAGCCACGAACGTGCCTCCTGCTTATTGCTATGGAAAGTATACCCAATTCAGTGGAGAACTAACGATCGTATCATAGCAAAATTTGTCGAAAGAGGCAAGGCAGAAGAGAGAAAAATAAGAAAAAGTTTATTTATGACCCTGGGCAAGAATAGTGGCAGTGAGAGAATTGAGTGAACTTAAAATGTCCATCAGAAGCTGATTTTGGCAGGAAAGCTGTTCCAGGATCTGAGTCATGGCGGCGGAAGCGTCCCCGGTAAGGAGGGAACAGTTGGCGCCGCACTCACATTGGACGATGGGATGGGGATAGCGGCGCATGGGTTCGTCCTCAGCGGCGGTTTCCAGATCGGCAGTGAGGGCCTGCCGGGCGGCCATGACTTTGGAATGGGCGGCAGAAGCGGCACTGCGGTATGTACGGTTTTGATGCCTTGGATTCATGGAAATACCTCCTTTCTTCTCCCCATTCTATGCAAAAGAAGGAAATTTGACACCGGAGATTGACGAAACATTGACAAAATATTGACAAGGTGCGGCCAATGTACTACAATAAGGATGCAAAATCAAAGGAAAGAAGGAACCCTGCAAATGAAAAAGAATTGGAAAAAACTGGCCGCTCTGTGCCTGAGCGCTGTACTGCTGGCAGGCTGCACCCCCAAGACCCCGGAGACTACCCCCACGCCTGAGCCCACCCCTACCCCCACGGCGGAGCCCACTCCCACCCCCTCCCTGGCGGAGGATGAAAAGGTGCGGGTGGCGGTGCTGAAGGGCACCACCGGCCTGGGCGCCGCCAAGCTGATGGATGAGCAGGCTGACAGCTCTACCATGGAATTTGTGGTTCTGGCCGAGCCCACCGAGGCGGTGGCTGCCCTCACCAAGGGGGAGGCGGATATCGCCGCTCTGCCCACCAATCTGGCCTCCACCCTTTATCATAAGCTGGACGGAGGCATCCAGGTCCTGGCTCTCAACACTCTGGGGGTCCTCTATATTCTGGAAAACGGAGATAGTGTCAAGACCATGGCCGACCTTCGCGGCAAGACCATCCACGCTTTCGGCCAAGGGGCCAACCCGGAATTCGTGCTCAATTATCTGCTGGAGAAGAACGGCCTGAAGCCGGGGGAGGATGTGACCGTTCAGTGGTATTCGTCCAGCGACGAGGTCTCCACCCTCGTTGCCTCCGGGGATGTGGAGCTTGCCATGTTGCCCGTCCCCGCCGCCACCGCCGCCCAGATCCAGAGCAAAGGGGCAGTTCGCTTTGCCTTGGACCTGACAAAGGAGTGGGAAAATGCCGGAGCGGACGGTGTTCTGACCATGGGCTGCGTGGTGGCCCGGAGCGAGTTCGTCTCCCAGCAGCCCGAGGCGGTCAACGCCTTCCTGGAGGGGTACGGCGCCTCCATTGAGTTTATGTCCGATCCGGACAATCTGGCCGAGGCCGCCCAGTTGGCCGAGACCTATGGTATCATCCCCAAGGCCGCCATTGCCCAAAAGGCCCTCCCCGACGCCAACCTGTGCTTCATCACCGGGGACGACATGATGGCAGGCCTTCAGGGCTATTATCAGGTCCTCTACGCCGCCGACCCCGCCTCCATCGGCGGCTCCATTCCCGACAGCGCCTTCTTCTACCGGGACTGGGACGCGGACTGATGGGAAAGGGATGGCGCCGGTGGATCCTGCCCCTCGCTTTCTGGCTGGCGGTGTGGGCCCTGGCTGCCGCCCTTGTTGGGCGGGAGCTTCTGCTGCCCGGCCCCGGCTGGGTGGCCCTCACCCTCTGGGAGCTGGTGCAAAGTCCGGATTTCTGGCGTTCTTCGGGAGCAAGCCTGGGGCGGGTCATGGGCGGCTTCCTGCTGGGCAGCCTTCTGGGCATGGCCCTGGGTGCCCTTACCGCTGCTTTCCGGTGGTGTGACGCCCTGTTGTCTCCCGCCCTGCGGACGGTGCGGACGGTGCCGGTGGTGTCCTTCATTCTGCTCCTCTTTTTTTGGCTGCCCATCCCCCGGGTGCCCACAGTGGTGGCCGCCCTTATGGCACTGCCCATCGTATGGCGGGCCACCCGGCAGGGCATCGACGACGCCGACCCCCGGCTTTTGGAGCTGGCGGGCCAGTACCGGCTGAGCCCCTGGAGCCGATTCCGGCTCATCTATCTGCCCCAGGCTTTGCCTGCCCTGTGGTCCGGGTGGGAGACCGCCTTGGGCCTTGCCTGGAAATCCGGAGTGGCGGCGGAAGTATTATGTCAACCAAAATGGGCCATGGGCACAGGCTTGCAGAGCGCCAAGGCCTACCTGGACAGCGCCGGGCTCTTTGCCTGGACCGTTGCTATCGTGGTGCTGAGCCTTGTCCTGGAAGGACTTTTGAAATGGGCTTTCCGGCTCTGGAAAGGGGGCGGGGAGGCATGAAGGCAGAAAATATCATAGTCCGCTACGGAGACAGGACCGTACTGGACCGGCTCTCACTGGACCTTCCTGACCGGGGTCTTACCTTTCTCTCCGGCCCTTCGGGGGAGGGAAAAACCACCCTTCTCCGGGTGCTGGCGGGGCTTTTGAATCCGGAGGAGGGCAGAGTGGAAATGCCCGGCCGGCCGGTGATGCTCTTTCAGGAGGACCGGCTTTTTCCCCGGCGCACGGTCCTCCAGCAGGTGGAGGCCGTTCTCTCTCGGGAGGACCGGGGCGAGGCGGTGAAGTGGCTGGAGCTTGTGGAGCTTTCCGAGGCCCGGGATAAGAAGCCCGGAGCTCTCTCCGGCGGCATGGCCCGCCGGGTGGCCTTGGCCCGGGCTCTGGCGGTGGGGGGAGATGTGTGGCTTCTGGACGAGCCCTTTGCCGGGGTGGACCTAAGCTGTGCCCAGCGAATTATGGAGCGCCTGAAGGCGCTGGACCGCCCCATGGTCCTCACCGGCCACACCCCCCAACTGGCCCAGCTTTGTGACCGGGTGGTCACCCTGTAAAAGAAAACAGAAGGAAGCGGCGGCACATTGTGCCGCCGCTTCCTTGCGGTATGCGGTCAATTTTCCTCTTTCCATCCGTGGAGCAGATAGGTCCCGGCCAGCAGGTCGGCGCAGCCCCCGGGGGACAGGTTTTGGGCGATAAAGGCGTCATCCAGGGCGGAAATGGCATCCAAAGGGGGGAAGGGCGCCCGGTCCAGGAGGGCCTGCGTCTCACGGGCGGCGGCCTGGGCCCCCTCCCAGCCGCCCCGGCGGACCATGTTGGTGTCCAAACCCCGGGCGATGAGGTGGAGAAGGGCCGCCGTCCCGGCGTGGTTATGGTCCAGCCCTTGGGCCAGAGCGGTTTCATAGACGGGAAGGGCGATATTCACCGCCCCGGGAAGCCCCTGGGCGGCCTCCCCCCGGGCGCCGGTAAGACCGTATTGGAGGTAGAAGTTGTCCCCGGCGGTGGCAGCCCTCTCCGGGTGGGTTTTCAGTTCTGACCAGTGGGCCGCTGTGGCGGCGGCGACCATGGCGGCGCATTCTGCCCCAAGGGCTTCCGGGTCCCGACAGGGCGCTCCGGGGTCCCAGAGCCGCCCCATGGCGGCGCAGAGGAGCCCCAGCAAAAAGATGGCCCCCTTGTGGGTGTTGACCCCGCCTGTGACCTCCAGCATGGCCCGCTCCGCCTCCAGCCCGGCCTGCTGAAGGGCCGGAAAGGTCTCCTCCGGGGGGCTTTCGGCCCCCTCCCGGCCCAGCTCGAAGCATTTGCTCCAGTAAGGGGTGAGGGTACGGGCGCTCCGCTCAAAGGCGGCCAGGTCCATGTCGGTGTGGCTGCCCGTGTTGTTCTCGTCCACCAGCCCCGGCTTGGGGGTGGTGTGGGCCTCATCCAGAAGGGCCTGGGTGGCCAGGACGGCCGCCCGGTCCCGGTCGGCGGCATAAAAATAGCCTGTGAGGATGGCCCGGACAGCCTCTTGGAGCTGGGGTACCGAATGGAGCCGCCGGGCGGCGCAGTCCCGGCCGGGAGCGCCGCAGACGATGCAGTCCCGGCTTCCGCCCCCCACCAGCTCCCGGTCCAGCTTCTCCCCCGCCGGGGTGAGCACATCCAGGTCAAAGAGCCGCCCCAAAGGGAAGGTATCTTCGATCTGCACGCAGAGCCTTTTGATCTCCAGAGCCTCCCCACCGGACACCCAGAGGGCCTCACAGCCGGTATGGCCTTCCCGCTCCTCCCGGTGGAGGAGGGGCAGCCCTGCCCGGCCCAGCCGCTCTTCCAGCAGGGCAAGGCCGGCCCGAAAGCCCCGGCGGATCAGGGGGGAATCCTTCACCGGACCGGGGATGTTCATGGTAAAGGAGATAAGGGGGGCGTGATACTGCCCCAGCAGCTCCCGCTGGCGGGCTGCCCGGCGCTCCCGGACGTCCAGCATTTCAGGTAAGGTCACTTCCCGGACCATAGGCTCACCTCCTGGGGGAAAATAGGGTAGAGAAGGGGGAATACAGGGCAAAAAAGGGGAAAAAGCCCCCTGGCGGGGGCTTTAATAATGGACCACTTCTCCGGCGGTCCGGATGGCTTCCAGCACTGGCCCGGCGGCGGGGGAGCGGAGGTAGGCCCAGGTGGTTTCAGGCACCAGGGGCCGCACAGCGTCCCAATCTCCAGCCTGGATGGCCTTTCGGAGGGTGCTGGCGCTTACCGGGACGCCTGCCGTCTCAAAGCGGGGAAGGATGACACAGTCCACGCCCCGGGCGGGAAGCTCCCGGGCCATGATGGCATTGTAGAGGGAGGTGACATGGCTGGCAGGCTCCTCCCCCACATAGCGGCGGGTGATGCCCAGGCTTTGGGCGATGGAGCTGAAAAGGGCCAGGTCCAAAGCGGCGTGGGTGCGGATGATCTTATCCTCGTCCTTCAGAAAGTAGCTGGGGAAGGTGGCGGCGCTGATGATGTAGGGACCCGAATCGTGCAGCACCACGTTGGAAAGGTGGGCAGTGCCCTCTGCTACCAGCTTTTTGCGGACGGCAAAGGGAAAAAGGCTCACGTCCTCGCTGAGGACGAAGAGGTGGACCCAGTCATTCTCCGCCGCCGCCCGCTCCACCAGATGGAGGTGGCCCAGAGTAAAGGGGTTGGCGTTCATGACGATGGCGGCGGAGGCGCCCGCCCGGCGGTCCTTCTCCAGCCCGGCGCAGAACCGGGCAAAGCCGCCCCGGCGGTTTTCCAGGAAGGAGAGCCCCTCCACCTGGGCGATCTCGAAGAAGCCCAGGTCGGCGAAAAATTTGGCGGTCTCCGGCTTGGTATAGAGGAACAGGTGGAAGTTGCCCTTTGCCGCCTGCCGCTCCACAAGGTGAGTCAGAATCTCGTTGAGCAGTCCCTCCCCCTGATGGGCGTGGTCCACAGCGAAACAGCGGAGGGTGGGGCCGAAGGCGCTGCCCGTGGCCACCAGATCCCAGTTGTCGTCAAAAAGGCCGCAGGTGTAGTCTAAATGGCCGTCCAGGGTGATGTTTTCCTTCTCCAAAAGGGCCCGGACCTGGGCCATGGAGCGCTCATCGGTATGGGGGATGGGGGAGAGGGTGTAGGCCATGGAGATCTCCTCCTCAGTGGGAATGGAATGTGGGCGGTCACTCTTTCGGGCGCTTGGGCCTCAGCCGTTCCAGAATGGGGGGCAGTACGCTGGACAGTACCAGCACCACGATGCCGCCGGAAAAACCATTGTTGTAAAGGTTCAGCCCGTTCACCGGCCCTCCCGTCCGCATGACCAGACAGATGTGGAGGAAGCCCGCCAGGATCCCCCCGAGCCAGCCGAAAGAGCCCGCCATGGGGGCCAAAGTGGTCCCCAGGAGGGCGGCCATCTGGACAGCGGGGGTGGCAAGGCTCAGCTCGGGCAGAAGGATGGCCCCCAGGGCGATGCCCGACATGACGGGCAGAATGTTCCGGGGATGCTTGCCGTAGGCGGAAAAGCCCATGATGGTGAAGATGGATCCCAGGGTGGGGCCATTCAGGTCCCCGCCGATCATGAGAATGTACCCCATGGCGATGAGGCCGGTGCAGCCCATATTGAGAAGGACAGCCCCGGAGCCATAGAGTTGGAGAAAATCGCAGGGGGCCCGGCCCGGGTCCTTAAGAAGGCGGGAGAAAACGTGCCAATTTGCCTTGGGAGCGCTGCGGGGCCAGAAGGACCCCAGCAGAAGAAGGAAAAGGCACAAAAGCCCCAGGGCCAGTGAAAGGTCATAGGTGTAGTCCGCAGCCCACCAAAGCCCGCCCGCCGGCACCTTGCCCAAGGCAGTAAGGACGGGCACCACCACGAAGGCGGTAAGGCCGCAGGCAAAGCCGCCGTTATAGAGGTTAAGGCCCTTCAGGATCTGGAAGGTGGCGGCGGACAGGGGACAGATGACAAAGCCCATGAGAACCCCCAGCAAAAGCCCCAGCAGGAACTGCAGCGGCCCTCCCGACCAGCAGAGAAAGCTGACAATGGGCCCCAGGCAGGAGGAAAGCAGGCCCATGTTGCAGTGCTTGGCGAAGGGCTCCCCCTTGAACCAGGCGTAGAGATAGGACCCCAGCACAAAGGGCCACAGGTTGAAGATGTTTTTTCCGAAGAGGGCGAAGCCCGCCATGAGCCCCAGCACGAAGATGTGGCTGCCATTCAGCTCTGCCTTCGCCAGACGGAACACCAGCAGGGAGGAGAGGACCACCAGGGCGGAGTTCAAAAAGGCCGCCCCCGGCCCCGCCAGGGCCATGTAGTCGGTGATGAGGGCGCCGTCGGCGCAGACGATGGCGCCCAGTCCCTCCCAAATTTGGCCGGGAGTGTCCAGGAGAAAGGCCAGGGCCAGTAAAAAGGCGCAGAAGCAGAGAGCGGCAAGGTAAATGCCGCCATAGCCCTGTTTCCGCGCCTGGGACTGCTGATGGATCATAAGGGGCCTCCTTTCCAGAGTCAGGGGTGGGAGGTGAAAAAGTCGTCCGCCTGCTGGGCGTTGCGCATGACCTCGGCCTGGAGCTCGGCCAGGGAGGAGAATTTACGCTCGGGGCGGATGAAGCTGTAAAATTCGGTACGGAGGGTCTGTCCGTAAAGGTCGCCGTCAAAGTGAAGCAGGAAACTTTCCACCGTGACCGAATCCCCGTCGTCCACCGTAGGCCGGACGCCCACATTGGTCACTGCCGGGCAGCTTGCCCCGTTTTCAAAGACCACTCTGGTGGCATAGACCCCGTGGGCAGGCACTAAAATGCCGGCGGGGAAGTGAAGGTTCACCGTGGGAAAGCCCAGTTTGGAGCCCAGCTTTTTGCCGTGGGTCACCCTGTCCGTGAGGACATAGGGATGGCCCAGAAAGGCCACCGCCCGGGCCATCTCCCCCTGGGAGATGAGGGCGCGGATGTGGGTGGAGGAGACGGTGATACCCTCCAGCTCCACCCGGGAGACCACGTCACAGCCGATGCCCAGCTCCCGGCAGAGGGCCTGGAGCTTCTGAGGGTCCCCCTCTCCTTTGTAGCCAAAGTGGAAGTCATGGCCCACCACCAGATGGACAGCCCCATGGTCCCGGACCAGGTAGCCGGTGACAAAGTCCCGCCAGGGGGTGGTCATCATCTTTTGGTCGTAGTGGGCCACGATGACCTCCTCAATGCCGTAGCACCGCTCCATGAGCCCCGCCCGGTCGGCGGGGGTGGTGAGCAGAGGCACCGGCTCCTTCCCCGGAATGAGGGTGGAGGGGTGGAGGTCGAAGGTGAAGGCGGCGGGGACGGCATCCAGTTCCCCGGCCCGCTGGGCGCATAAACGCAGCAAAGCCCCGTGGCCCAAATGTACTCCGTCAAAGAAGCCTAAAGCGATCACTCTTTTTGTCTGCTCCATATGTATCTAAACCTCGTAAAAACTCTTGATAGTGGACAGCTTGCCGTTTTTGCACGCACTGAGGGCCAGGAAGGTCTTGTCCTCGCCGTAAAGCCGGTACTGCCCCTCCTTCAGCTTGGGGGCGGAGAGGGCCGCTCCGTTCCGGACCTTCTTCTCCGCCGGGGCCTTCAGGACCAGCATGGGCACACCGGCAAAGAGGCTGTCCACCGGCAGCAGGAGGGAGGCGGGGTCGGGGTGGGCGATGACTTCCTCCAGGGGGTGGGCGTCCCCCAGAGGGAAGCCGCAGGCCATAGTCCGCCGGAGGGAGGCCATGCACCCCCCACAGCCCAGAGCCTCCCCAATGTCGTGGCAGAGGGTGCGGACGTAGGTGCCCTTGGAGCAGCGGATGCGGAGCAGGTAAGTGTCCGGCACAGCGGCTGTAGGGACCGGACGCCCGGCGGGCTCAGGTGCTGAAAGCTCCAATTCATGGATGGTCACAGGCCGGGGCTTCCGCTCCACCTCTTTGCCCTTCCGGGCCAGCTCATAGAGCTTTTTGCCGTTTATCTTGACGGCAGAGTACATGGGAGGCACCTGCGCAATGTCCCCGGTGAATTGGGGGAGCAGGGCTTTGAGCTTTTCTCCGGCCTCCGCCGGGACGGGTTTTTCCTCCAATGTGCTGCCCCAGATGTCCTGGGTGTCGGTGGTGAGCCCAAGCCGGAGGGCGGCTTCATATTCCTTCTCCCCGGACTCGGCAAACTGGACCGCCCGGGTGGCCCGACCGATGAACACCGGCAGCACTCCGGTGGCCATGGGGTCCAGGGTCCCGGCGTGGCCCACCCGCTTTTCTCCAAAGACGCCCCGCAGCTTGGCGCAGACGTCCATTGAAGTCCAGTCCTGGGGCTTATCAATGATGATGATACCGTTCGGCATAACAGCGCCTCCCGATGACAGGTTTAGTTCCAGTTCTGAATTTGGCGGATGGCCCAGAGGATGGAGGTCTTGGCCTCCTCCACGCTGCCCATGACGGTGCAGCCTGCGGCGGCGGCGTGGCCGCCGCCCCCCAAGAGGGCGCAGACCTTGGAAGCGTCCAGGCCGTCCCCGGTGCGGAGGGAAAGCTTGCACTCCCCGGGCTTCAATTCCCGGATGGTGACGGCAGTGCGCACCCCTTTGAGCTGACCTACAAAGGCGGCGATGTCCTCCAGGTCCTCTTCGGTGGCCCCCAGCTCGGCCATATCCCGGAGGGAGACGGCGGCCAGGGCGATGGCCCCCTCGTCGTGGAGGTCCATGGTGTCGATGATGCGGCTCTCCACCCGGAGCCGGGTGTAGCTCTTGGTGCGGAAATGCCGCTTGTTCACACCGGCGTAGTCGATGCCTGTCTCCATCAGCGCCGCCGCCACCCGGTGGGTGTTGGGGGTGGTGTTGGAGTAAACGAAGCAGCCTGTGTCGGTGGATATGGCCAGGTAGAGGGGCAGGGCGATGTCCGCGTCCACCGGGAACCATTCGGTGATGATCGTATAGAGGATCTCGCCGCAGGCGGCTTTTTCCGGCTCCACACAGTTATACTGGGCGAAGCCCTCGTTGGAGCCGTGGTGGTCGATGGCAAGGTCCACCTGGCACTTGTAGATCTCGGCGCTTTTGTGGAACAGGCCCTCGCTGGCAATGTCCACGCTGACCACGGCCTTGGGCTCAAACCCGGCGGGGGCCAGAGTGTCCCCCCAGTAGGAGTCGAAAAGGGCGGTGGCGTCCTCGTTGGTGAGGATATAGGCGGTCTTGCCCAGCTTCCGGAGGCTGAGACACAATGCAACGGCACAGCCTACGGTGTCTCCGTCGGGGCGGCGGTGGGTGAGGATGAGAAGGTCCTCCTGCTGCTCCAGCCACTTTGCGGCCTCCTGACAGGTCATATTCATGGCGTGTCCTCCTGCTTGATATCCAGCCCCTCGATGATCTCCAGAATGTGGGCGCCGTGGTCGATGGAGTCGTCACGGATGAAGGTAAGCTCGGGGGTGGCACGGAGGTTGACGGCGCGGCCCAGCTCCCGCCGGAGATAGCCGGCGGCGGACTTGAGGCCCTTCACCACCTGGTCGGCGTCCTGCTTGTCCAGCACGCTGACGTAAATTTTGGCGTACTTAAGGTCGGCGGTGGTGTCCACCCTTGTGATGGAGATGAGCCCCTGGACCCGGGGGTCCTTCACGGTGCGGATCAGCTCGGACATGGCGCGCTGTATTTCTTCATTGATGCG